>CAMLEX010000015.1 GCA_946479055.1 uncultured Bacteroidota bacterium
TGATGACCGCGTTGCCAAAAATGAATTGAAGCGATTTGTTTATTATGAGCCTGGTGCAAAAACTTATTTCAGTAATGGCTGTGATCAACGCATCAAAAATTATTTAACCAACTGTGGTTTTAAAGCTATCGGGCTGGATACATTACCTGCTATTTTGTCTTCGGGTTTCAATACAGTCATTGTTTTTGCATCAGCCTATATGCCAAAAAACATATTGGATAATGGAGCCAATTCATTGCTGAGAAAATTCCTGGATGCGGGTGGCAGGGTAGTAATGCCTGGCACTAATTCAATGATTTTTGCAATAGATGAAAAAGAAAAGCGACCAGTAGCCTTCAATATTCCCCGCGCTGATTCTGTATTGGGCATCAATTATGGCCCTAATGATACCCGTACGATGGGCGGACAATTTTCCTGTTTTCCAACCAATAAAGGAAAAACGTTTGGATTGCCTGATTTCTGGGATGCTTCTGTTTTTTTACAACCGGACCAGGTCGATATGGTATTAGGAAAAAATGAAAACGGGCTGGTATCGGCCTTTGCTAAAAGTTATAAGAACGGAGGGAGGTTTGTACAGCTATATATACATCCGGATTTGCCTGTTAACCTGGATGCAATTGTTAAACTGGCAGAATGGGAATTGGAATAAATAAAAACATTTCAAAAATAAAGCGCATAAGCTTTTAGTTTCCCCTTACTATTTATCATTAATGCTGGTGCCGGGCATTTGAATGCATTCAACAAGGCAAAACTGGTTTTCAAAAATTTACTCTTTGTTTTTATTTTAGTGAAATCAATATCTGGAGCCAAATAAAATTGGCGCTTTCTTGGAATATCATAGCGGATTATTTCATTTCCTGTTTTATCCAGCCATTTATTTTCAAATCCGCCAAACATCCCATCTGCTCCATAACCCGCAGCCACATTTACCCACGCCGGCCAATTGCTTTCAGGCAAAAATGATTTTAGATTAAACGACAACCAATAGGTTTGGGCATTATAATCCTTCAGCATCCGCTCATACCAGGGCTTACCAAAAAGATTGTCGGCACGTTCGTCCAGTTGCGTTTCATCATATGTTTTTGGATGAAAAGAAAATTTAAATTGTATGCGTTGTTCGACCCAAAGAAATTCCTGCCCCATAAAAAGCCCCGAGCCAAAAATATTGGCGCCAATATCACTCCAGCTCCATCCCCACTTGGCTGAATGGGCGTCTAAAATTTCAATCGTTGTTAAGTAAGCAATACTGCTTAACCCGCCAATCCATACTGCTTTTTTGTGTGTCAATCCTGCCCACTTCCACATGGCGGTTGAGCCGCGGCCTGCATTGTAAGCCCCCCAGGCATGACCGGTTTTATCCATCTGCAACCATTCCCGGCTATCATCAAATGAATGAAAAGAAGTTTTTGCATAGCCTTTGTACCATGCATTGTTCAATGCGATGAGTGAACCTCCGTAACCGGCAACATTGATACCAGCTATGAGCCATTGGCGTTGTTTCTTTTGTGCAGGAGTAAGAAATTTTGTCACCCTGGGGCTATTCGTCCGCATTTCGTTACCTGAATAGTTTTTTATACTGTCAGGCGCAACAGTAGAATCCGCTTGTCCATTTGAAAAATGACAACTAAATAATAAGGCAAGTATTATGCTGAACTTTGTTCTGAACGCTGAAGTGTGCGAGCCTTCCACTTCGACAAGCTCAGTGTCCGGGTAAATCCGATAGCTATCGGATGCGACGGTATTGTTGAGAAATGAACCGAACGATGAATGGAGCGTCGCAAGGGACGATGAGTTTAGCACAGGCGCTGGCTTCATAAAACAAAAATACGTTTCATTGTCTTAAGTAGATTTGCATCCTAAAAATTGATAACTTCATTCTGATATATTTGAACATAAACTATAAACTTCCCATATGGACGCAGCTATTCAATCAAAAGTGAACACCTGGCTCAATGGAAATTTTGAGCAGGCTACAAAAGACGAGATCATTAAACTACAGAAAGAAAATCCGAATGAACTGGCTGATGCATTTTATAGAAATCTTGAGTTCGGCACGGGGGGCCTTCGTGGTATCATGGGTGTTGGAACCAACCGGATGAATAAATACACGGTTGGTATGGCGACACAAGGCTATGCCAATTACCTGCGACAAAGTTTTCCAGGCCAGGAAGTTCGTGTAGCTATTGCACATGATAGCAGGAACAACAGCCGCTTTTTTGCAGAAACTACAGCGAATGTATTTGCAGCAAATGGTATTAAAGTATTTTTATTCGAAGCGTTGCGGCCAACGCCTGAGTTGTCTTTTGCCATCCGTTATTTTAAATGCCAGGGTGGCGTCGTTTGTACGGCTTCTCACAATCCGAAAGAATACAATGGTTATAAAGCGTATTGGAATGATGGCGGACAATTGGTGCCACCGCATGATAAGAATGTGATCAAGGAGGTAGACAAAATAGCTTCGGTAGATGATGTAAAATGGAACGGCGGCGAAAGCAATATCACTATTATCGGAAAAGACGTGGATGAAGCGTATCTGGATATGGTGAAAAGCCTGAGTGTATATCCTGACGTTATCGCAAAGCAGCACGATCTTAAAATTGTGTATACGCCTATTCATGGTACGGGTATCATGCTAGTGCCACAGGTATTGAAACGTTTTGGTTTTACCAATGTGAATGTAGTAGAAGAACAAAAAGAACCAAATGGAAATTTCCCAACAGTTGGTTATCCCAATCCTGAAGAAAAAGAAACGATGAGTATTGGTTTGGCAATGGCAAAAAAACTGGGTGCGGATATTTTATTGGGTACAGACCCTGATGCTGATAGGGTAGGTATCGGCATCAAAGATAATCATGGCGAATGGGTGTTGATGAACGGAAACCAGACAGCGGTACTGGCATTTAATTATATGATGGAAGCCAGGAGAGCCAAAGGAATTGCGCAGCCTAATGATATGGTGATAACGACGATCGTAACGACAGGAATGATAAACAGGATAGCCGAAAAAAATAAGGTAGCCTGTTACAATGTACTGACCGGTTTTAAATGGATAGCTGAAATGATCCGGGAAAAAGAAGGAAAGGAAAATTATGTTATTGGCGGTGAAGAAAGTTTTGGTTTGATGATCGGTGATAAGATAAGAGATAAAGATGCTGTCAGCGCTGTGGCTTTATTATGTGAAATGGCTGCCTATGAAAAAGACAAGGGAAGAAGCCTGTTTGAAAAATTAGTGGACCTGTATGTAGAATATGGGTATTATAAAGAAGATCTCATTTCCATTACTAAAAAAGGAATGGATGGCCAGCAGCAAATAGCGGCAATGATGGAAAGCTATCGCAGTAATCCGCCTAAAACCATTAATGGCTCAGCGGTAGTAAAACTGCTGGATTATGAATTAAGCAAAGGGAAGAACCCCCAGACGGGAGAGGAGTGGGCTATCCAATTGCCAAAATCGAATGTGCTGCAATTTGTATTGGCGGATGGAAGTTTAATTTCGGCCAGACCCAGCGGTACAGAGCCAAAGATCAAGTTCTATTTCAGCATAAATGAGAAATTGAATAGTCCAGTGGAGTTTGATGCCGTAAATAAAAAACTGGATGAAAAGATAAAAGCTATCATCGCTGATATGAAATTGAAATAATAAATCACATCAGTGTCTCGCAACATTTTTAGGGTTGCCAACTTTTTAAAAAGTTGGCAACCCTTTTTTAGGCTTAGTAAAGTCTTAAAAATTTCAGAATTGCCCAATCTTATAGTATTGTTCACTCTTTTGTTGATTTTCCCGGTTTAGTTTTTCATGAAAATTATAATTATGAAAAAATTTTTACCATTTATTGCATTGCTAATGGCTTCAGGTTGTACTATCGAAAGACAAATGCCATTGAAGACACAGGAACCAGAGAATAATCAAACATATAAAGTTGATTATCTATTTGAGCATGATGGTTGTAAAGTATACCGTTTTTATGATCGGGGCAACTGTGTTTATTTTACTAATTGCAAGGGGGACGTAATCGTAAAGACTGATAGTACGCAGGTAAGAAATACGATACGAAAACCCTGAAGCGAATATTTTCAGAGGTTTATCCAAGCGATAGGAAACTACAGCAATTACTCTTTTACTCTTTTAGCCTCTTAGCTTATCTTGCAACCGCTATGAGACGACCAACAGAGGATACATATCGCCATAAAGGACTTAGAAAAAAATTAGTTGATACCATCAAAAGCAAAGGCATTACTGATGAAAGAGTTTTAAATGCCATCAACAATGTTCCCCGCCATTTCTTTTTAGATTCCGCTTTTGATGAACTGGCTTATGAAGACAGGGCTTTTCCAATTGCAGAAGGACAAACCATTTCGCAACCGTATACTGTAGCTTATCAAAGCCAGCTCTTAGAATTAAAACCTTTCCTTAAAGTATTAGAAATAGGAACCGGGAGTGCTTACCAGGCAGTCGTGCTGGCAGAAATGGGTGCCCAGGTGTATACTATAGAAAGGCAGAAGAAATTGTTTGACGAAAACAAGACATTCGACTACCTTAAAAAATACCGTTCCATCAAATTCTTTTATGGAGATGGTTATGAAGGCTTGCCTACGTATGCTCCATTTGACCGGGTGATTATTACGGCTGCAGCTCCTGAAATTCCTCAAAAATTAATTGATCAGTTAAAACCCGGTGGCATGATGGTCATTCCTGTAGGCATGGGCGATGTGCAGCGGATGATGCGGGTTACAAAATTAGAAACAGGCGCCTTGAAAGAAGAGGTATTTGATAATTTTTCTTTTGTACCAATGCTGGGTGGAAAAAATAATTAAACCCCTGTTTCCTTAGCAATTGAATTCAATAGTAGTAGTTGACATTGCCTCAGAACAAAAATGGGATTACAAGTTTCCTCATAATCCCATAAATCTCAGAAATCCCAGTTCAGACTATAAGTGTATCGCCTCACCATATGCCACTTCGATAGCATCTTTCACACTTTCACTGATCGTTGGGTGCGGGTGAATACTATTTAGTATCTCGTGATGGGTAGTCTCTAACTTACGGCCTACAACTGTTTCAATAATTATTTCGGTAACATTATAACCAATCATGTGGGTTCCTAACCATTCTCCGTACTTGGCATCAAAGATCACTTTTACAAAACCTTCTGTATGTCCTGCCGCGGATGCTTTGCCACTTGCACTCAGCGGGAACTTACCAACTTTAACTTCATAACCGGCATCCTTTGCCTGTTGTTCAGTATACCCAACAGAGGCGATCTCCGGATAACAATAAGTACAACCCGGTACATTATTATAATCTAATCCTTCCGGCTGGTGATTGTATTTCTTTTCATTGTAGCCAATTGCCTCTACACAAATGATACCCTCTTTGCTGGCAACGTGAGCCAATGCCTGGCCGGGAGCGCAATCGCCGATAGCATATACACCCGGTACATTGGTTTGATAATATTTATCAACCAGTACACGGCCTTTATCTGTTTTAATACCCAGTTCTTCCAAACCTATTCCTTCTATATTAGCAGCTACACCAACAGCACTGAGCAATATATCGGCTTCCAGGGTCACTTCGCCTGTAGCTGTTTTTACTTTTGCTTTTACACCTGCACCTGAAGTATCTACAGAAGTCACTTCGCTGCTCACCATGATTTCGATACCTTGTTTTTTCAGGTTCTTGTCCAGTTCTTTCGAAATTTCTTCATCTTCTACCGGCACTACTCTCGGTAAAAATTCAACGATGGTTACTTTAGTGCCCATGCTGTTGTAGAAATATCCAAATTCAACGCCGATAGCTCCGCTACCAACTACAATGATTGACTTAGGCTGAGAAGGAAGATTCATCGCTTCGCGGTAACCGATTATCTTTTTGCCATCCTGTTTTAATGCTGGTAATTCACGGCTTCTTCCGCCCGTAGCTATAATGATATGTTTACCTTCTACTGTTTTTTTACTGCCATCAGCCGCTGTTACTTCTACCTGGCCTTTTGCTTTCAGTTTTCCATGGCCCATTACCACATCGATCTTGTTTTTACGCATCAGGAACTGAACGCCTTTGCTCATCTTATCGGCTACGCCACGGCTGCGTTTGATTACTGCTTCAAAATTGACGGTTCCACTGGCTTCTATACCAAAATCTTTGGAATGTTTGATATCGTCAAATACCTGTGCACTTTTTAAAAGAGCCTTGGTAGGGATACAACCCCAGTTCAGGCAGATACCGCCCAGACTTTCTTTTTCAATGATCGCTGTCTTTAATCCTAACTGAGATGCACGGATAGCCGCTACATAACCACCGGGGCCGCTACCGATCACCACTACATCGTATGCCATAGTATTTGATTGTTTATAAGTTATCCCGATAGCTATCGGGAAGTTGAATAAATAAATGAGCGGCGAAGTTATCTGAAAACGGGGAATTCGGCAAAAATGGAGATATCAGGATTTTATGTAGCCAACTGAAGTATTACATGGCATCGGTTGTTGCGACGCTCCGTTCATCGTTCTGTTCTATGTTCAACAAAAACGATCCGCAATTTCATCCGGAAAGCTTGTCGCGATGGGGTTTCAGCATTAATAACACAGCCAGGTTAAAACAATTTCAGAAAACGTATTAATTATTTATTCAATTCTAATGTGACGGAACCGGCATACTCTGCGTTTTGTTTTATATGATTTAATACCTGGGTGGCCTTCGAATTCCTTTTTTGTGTGGAGTAGCGGACAGAACCCCGATCCGCCAGTCGGCGGACGCAACAAAAGCTGATCAGGGCTCCTATGCTGGCAATCAAAATCTTATTTTACCTCCGAAACGTAATGTCAGCCCTGTTCTCACGGATAATAAAGAAATTTACAAAAAAACTTTTGCATTGCTGCATTAATTAGGCTTGTTTCCCTACCTTTGCCGTCCTAAATTTTCGAATATCATGGCTAGAGTATGTCAGGTTACGGGCAAAGTTCCGATTGGGGGAAACAAGGTTTCTCACTCCAATATCAAGAGTAAACGTCGTTTTCTGCCCAATTTGCAGAAGAAAAGGTTCTACCTGGTAGAAGAAGACAAATGGATCACGTTGAAATTGTCAACGGATGCTATCCGTACTATCAATAAGAACGGTCTTTACAGTGTAGTAAAAGAACTGAGAGCAAACGGAGAAAAAATATAACAGCATTTAAAGCGTATATAAAATGGCAAAGAAAGGAAACCGTGTACAGGTAATTATGGAATGTACTGAGCACAAAACAAGTGGTCAGCCAGGTACCAGCCGTTACATCACGGTAAAAAACAAAAAGAACAATCCTGAAAGATTGGAACTGAAAAAATTCAACCCGATCTTAAAGAAAGTAACTGTTCACAAAGAAATTAAGTAATCAATTTGAAAATTTGAAAACTGTGCTGATTTTAAAAATGGAAGCACATTAATTTTCAAACTTTCAAATTCTCAAATTTTCAAATTAGCATACAATGGCAAAAGCAGCTAAAACCGCCCAGAAAAAAGACCCGAAGCTGGCAGCAGAATCTAAAAACTTTACAAAAGTAATCAAGGCTGTTCGTAGCCCTAAAACTGGCGCCTATACTTTCAAAGAGCAGATTGTGCACAAGGATAAAGTAAAAGACTTCTTAGCTCAGAAATAATTTGTGGTCAGAAATAATATAAAAAAGCTATTCGTCAACAACGGATGGCTTTTGTTGTTTAACAAAGTCGTCATAAAAATCAAATGGGTCATATCCTGATCCGGATTTACTTTCGGTTTCGGAATGACTTTTATGACCTCTTTGCCTTAGTTGACTTAATGCTTTACTTCTATGGGATTTTTTAATAAGCTTTTCGGTAAAAAAGAAAAAGAAACACTTGACCAGGGTTTGCAAAAAACCAAGGAAGGTTTCTTTGCTAAAATAACCAAAGCTATCGCTGGTAAAAGCACGGTAGATGAAGAAGTGCTGGATAACCTGGAAGAAGCCTTGGTAAGTGCTGATGTAGGAATTGAAACAACAATTAAAATCATTGAAAGGGTTGAAAAAAGAGTTTCAAAGGATAAATACCTCAATGCCGGCGAACTGAATAAAATGCTGCAGGAAGAGATAGAAGCCGTGTTGGTAGATGCGCCACATTCCAATAGTTATGCATTCGATTCGGATCTTCCTTCAAAGCCGTATATCATCCTTGTTGTAGGAGTAAATGGTGTAGGGAAAACGACCACTATCGGCAAACTGGCGTACAATTTTAAAAAAGCCGGGAAAAGCGTATTGTTAGGAGCTGCTGATACATTCCGTGCGGCTGCAGTAGATCAATTAACTATCTGGAGTGAAAGGGTAGGTGTTCCTATTGTAAAACAGGATATGGGCAGTGATCCCGCTGCAGTTGCATTTGATACGGCACAAAGTGCTTTAGCAAGAAAAGCCGATGTAGTGTTGATAGATACAGCAGGCCGTTTGCACAACAAGGCACACCTTATGGATGAACTTAGTAAGATTAAAAGATCAGTTCAAAAAGTAATTCCTGGTGCGCCGCATGAAGTAATGCTGGTATTGGATGGAAGTACCGGGCAAAATGCAGTAGAACAAGCGAAACATTTTACAGCTACTACAGATGTAACTGCATTAGCAATTACGAAACTGGATGGTACAGCAAAAGGCGGTGTGGTATTGGCTATAGCCGATCAATTTAAAATACCGGTTAAGTTTATTGGTGTGGGGGAGAAGATGGAAGATCTGCTTTTATTTGATAAACATGAATTCGTGGATAGTTTGTTCAGTTTGGAGAAGAACTAATTTTTTAATTTTCTTTGGAGCTTATTCCAATCCTTCTATCTCCGAGTTTTTTTCATACTTATAATAAGACATCAGGAAAACAATCGTTGAAAAAGTAATGGCTATTGCTGGTAATAGCCAATGACTTCTCGAAAGGCTAAAGAATACAAAAACGATCCAGATACCAAATAGCAATTTCAAAAATTCTTCCATTTTCATATCTTCTGTATATAAAAGACTGTGAAGCAGCAATAGTAGCGATGGCCCGGTGAGAATCATCCATATAAAGTCTTTTGCATTGCCGTGGTTGATGATAACGCCTCTCAATGCCCAGACTTCAGGCAGTAAGATAATCGTGTAAACACCCAATAAGGATAATAATGTTACAAGATTTCTGACGGGCAGATTTCGATAAAAATTCAATTCTGCTTCTATGAAATGAAAATTTTTATATACGATAATGCTGTGGCCAATGAGAATAGTAATATAAAGCAGCCAAAGCATCCTTTCTTCAAAAACAGAAGCATCTGTTCTGACGAAAAAATATAAACAATTAAACGACAATAATTTTATGATTAGCAGTGTGATAAATTGTTTCCTTAAAATAAACTTCAAAACAAAGCCAAATAATGTTTTTGGAAAAGGAAACGAAATATTTTTCCTGGTTATTTGTTGAAGTGTTTTTGCTTTTTGCAATAAGGAATAAGAAGTCAGCGTAGTTAACAGGCAGAGAATAATAAGGATAGCAATTACTAACAAACCTGTAACCAAATGATAATCTTTAATTGCTACAAATAATATTAAAAGCCCGTAACCGGCTACAGGAGCCATAAGTAAGGTATTCAGTCGCAATAAGAGCATAAATCTTTTGGTAGGGCTTATAGCATTGAGATCATATATAAAATCATACGCCTCCTTTTGTAAACAACTTCGGAAAAAAAGAATTGTCTTTAATCCATACAGAACCCAGCACAACAAAGCGATAAGAAAAAAATTGCGGGACGTAAGAATGCCTGTAATAAATGCATAGTGAGTTTTAAGCGCATCATTGAAGGATGGTTGTATGCCAAATAAAATAAAAAACAGGAACAGGAATGCGCCTGCATGTTGCCTGTAAAAAGGACCTGCTACTGAATGATTCAATATTTTGTTGATCGTATTCATTTATTATAAAACAGTTCCTGTAATTGCTTATTCTTTAATGTAAATATTTTGGTGAAATGGATGTCGGAGATTTCAATGTCGTGATGAGAAGTAAGGATAAATGAAATGCCTTGTTCGTGTTGTTTCCTGATCAGCCCGCATAAAGCTGATTGTGATACCTGGTCCAGTGTAGTAAATGGTTCATCCAGCAGTATCCACCCCGGCCTGCCCATAAAGGCTGATAAAAGCGATAGCTTTTTCAGCATACCACTTGAATAACTGCCAGTAGGATTCAACAGGTAGTTGTCAATTCCTAAAATATGTTTTATATCATTCACCTGTTGTCCTGTTCCTTTTTTGATAGAACGAACGAATTCTACCAACTCATTACCCGTTAAAAAAGAAGGATAAACAGGTTCGGCTGCCGAATGATTTATCAGTAGACGGTAGTTGACAGGTTGCTTCCGGATGCTTATTGTTTCATTCAGAATGATCTCACCGTTAAAGGGCAACAGGCCCGCTATTATTTTCAGCAGGGTAGACTTTCCTGATCCATTGGCGCCTTTCAGCCAGTAAATACCTTTTTCTAAATGGAGCTTATCAATAGAAAAAACCGGATGGGCACCAAAAGACTTTTGTATATCAGTTAGTTGTAACATTTTGCAGGCAAAAATCAGGAATCAATTCATAAGATAATACTAAAAATAAATAGAATGGTTAGTTTACCTTTGCCGCTTCAAAATGAAAACAAAAACACTTAAGAAAGACAAGGTCAACATCATCACGTTGGGCTGTAGCAAAAACATGGTGGACAGCGAGGTACTGAGTGGTCAGTTGCTGGCTAATGAGATTGATGTGGTGCATGAGAATAAAAAATTGGATCATAATATTGTGGTGGTGAATACCTGTGGGTTTATTGATAAAGCCAAAGAGGAAAGTATCAATACAATTCTTGATCAGGTTGAACTGAAAAGAAAAGGCAAGCTGGATAAAGTATACGTGACAGGTTGCCTGAGCGAACGGTATAAGAATAACCTGGAAGCGGAGATACCTGAAGTAGATGCGTATTTCGGAACTATGGAATTGCCGTTGATCTTAAAACAATTTGAAGCGGACTATAAAACAGAATTGCTGGGCGAAAGATTATTGGCAACACCACAGCATTATGCCTATATGAAAATTTCTGAAGGTTGCAACCGTACCTGCTCTTTTTGTGCAATTCCTTTGATGCGTGGCCAGCATGTAAGCAAACCGATTGATGAACTGGTAAGAGAAGCAGAAAGCCTTGTAAAGAAAGGTGTGAAAGAAGTGATGCTGATAGCACAGGAACTGACTTACTACGGTCTTGATATTTATAAAAAAAGAATGCTACCGGACCTCTTGCGTCGCTTGTCGGATGTAAAAGGGTTGGAATGGATCCGGTTGCATTATGCTTATCCTTCTAAGTTCCCTATGGAGATACTGGATGCAATGAAGGAAAGGGAAAATATCTGCAATTACCTGGATATGCCTTTGCAACATGCCGCCAATAATATGCTCAAAGCCATGAAGCGGCAGATAACAAGGGAGGAGATGGAAGATCTGACAGCCGCCATCCGTGAAAAAATTCCGGGCATCTGTTTGCGTACTACGCTGATCGCTGGTTTCCCCGGGGAAACATTGGATGATATAGAAGAATTGAAAGGATTTCTGCTGCGCCAGCGGTTTGATCGGGTTGGCATTTTTACTTATTCACATGAAGAAGGAACCTCTGCACATGATTTAATAGATGATGTGCCACAGGAAGAAAAAGAAAGAAGGGCACAGGATGTAATGGAAACGCAACAGGAAATTTCTTTCGAATTAAACCAGGAAAAAATCGGGAAAGTTTTCAAAACGCTTATCGATAAAAAAGAAGCAGGCCGTTACCTTGGCCGCACTGAATTTGACAGTGTAGAAGTAGATAATGAAGTCGTTATTCATTCTGCTAAAAAATTACCTATTGGTGAATTTGTGAATGTGAAGATCATCAAAGCATATGACTATGATCTTGAAGGGGACGTAGTAAGTTGAACCATGTGCTGCGGCTGAATTGGAAGATCTATAGTTGGGCTATGTGCTTCAGTAGCGTTTCTCACTTTTCCCCTCCCCCGGAGGGGCCGTGGGCGATTTTGCACAAGAAAAAACCAATAGTGGGGGGGGTAGATATGCAACAATTTAAAATGCACTTCTAAGATTGATTATATGTTTTCACAATTCATTTTTTCCTATCTTAACCGGAAATTATTTAGCGTGAAAAATACCCTCTTACTTTTTTTAAGCATCTGCACTACAACTTTACTACCAGCACAGAAAAAAATATTTAACGGTAAAGATCTTACCGGTTGGACTGTTCATGGAACTGAAAAATGGTATGTAGAAAATAACGAATTGATTTGCGAAAGTGGGCCTGATAAACAATATGGTTATTTGTCAACCAACAAGGAATACAAAAATTTTGAATTGACCCTGCAATTCAAACAGGAGGCCAATGGCAACAGCGGTGTATTCATCCGATCATCTATTGAAGGAGTGAAGATAAATGGGTGGCAGGTGGAAGTAGCTCCTGCCGAACATCATACCGGCGGTGTATACGAATCCTATGGCCGCGGTTGGTTGATACAACCCAAACCCGAAGATGAGAAGTACTTAAAAACCGGTGAGTGGAATGATCTGAAGATAAAAGTAGTCAATGATGAAATAACAACCTGGTTGAATGGCCAGCAAATGATTTATCTTAAAGATGATAAGATAGGAAAAGGAGAAGGCTTTGTTGCCTTACAAATACATGATGGTGGTGGCATCAAGGTAAGATGGAGGAAAATGAAGATTAAAGAACTTCCATAAGGATGGGCTGGTTAAACTTTTAAGCCAAACTCTTAAAGAGATTAAAGAAAAACCGGCAAGTGCTGAAGAGTTGATAAATAAGGCGGATACCCTGGCCGGAAGCGGTACGGATATTGATAAAAAAATCATTATATCATTTTTAAAAAGGTATTATGAAAACACGCCGGATCTTTATAAAGAGTACATTGGGTAGCATTGCCGCATTGGCGATTGCCAGTCATGAATTTCCTTCTGTTATTATTCCAAAGCAAAAGAAGAAGCTGGGTGTAGCCCTCGTTGGTTTGGGTTATTATAGTACGGACCTGTTGGCGCCAGCCTTGCAGCTTACCAAACATTGTTCTCTTACAGGTATTGTTACCGGCTCACCCGGTAAAGCCAGCAGCTGGCAACAACAGTATAATATTCCTTCAAACAACGTGTACGATTACAAAGGGTTTGACGCCATAGCCAATAATCCCGCTATTGATGTTATCTATATTGTGCTGCCTCCCTCTATGCATGCGGAATATGTTATTAAAGCTGCTAATGCTGGTAAACATGTTTGGTGTGAAAAGCCGATGGCCCTTACGGCAGCTGAATGTAATGCGATGATAAATGCCTGCGCTAAGAATAAAGTAAAACTAAGTATCGGCTATCGCATGCAGCATGAACCGAATACGCAGCGCATTATTCAATTCAGGAAAGATAAAGCCTATGGTGATATTATAAAAGTATCGGCAGCGGCAGGTTATTTTGATTCAAGAACGGATCATTGGAAACAAAAGAAAGCAATGGGTGGTGGATCTATGTACGATATGGGTGTCTATCCTTTGAATGCTACTCGATATGTAACGGGGGAAGAACCTGTCGCAGTAACAGCTCAGCAAAGCACCAATCGCCCTGCTATTTATAAAGAAGTAGATGAAACCATGCAATTCACACTGGAATTTCCGGGTGGTGCTGTTGCCAACTGTGAAACCAGTTTTGGGAAAAATATGAATACGCTGGATGTAGTGTGTAAGAAAGGGGGGTATAAGTTAGAACCTTTTCAATCTTACAGCGGAATAAGTGGTGTGACAAGTGATGGTATAAAATTAAATGTTGCGATACCCAATCAGCAGGCAAAACAAATGGATGATGATGCGTTGGCGATTATGAACAAGAAACCGGTCCTGGTGCCGGGGGAAGAAGGATTGAAAGATATCAGGGTAGTGGAAGCAATTTACCAGTCGGTAAAAGAAAAAGGCAGAGTTGCAATCAGCCGGTGATGGAAGGTCATTATGAATCAAAGACTTGCTTATGCAAGGGTTGATATGTAATTTCGGAAAAGGGCCCGAATTATTTAAGATAAACAGGATGTAATAAATGCCGATACCGAGAATAATCCATCAAACATGGAAGAATGAAGAGATACCTGCCAAATGGTTGAAATATCAAAATAAAGTGAAGGAATTGCATCCCGGTTGGCAATATTGTTTATGGACAGATGATAATAATAATGAGTTTGTAAAAAAAGAATTTCCCTGGTTTTACCCAGTATATAAAGCGTTTCCTAAAAACATTATGCGGGCTGATATTATCCGCTATTTAATTATGTATAAAATTGGAGGATTATATTTAGACCTGGACTATGAAATGCTGAAGCCATTTCAATATGCAGGTAAGGAACTTGTGTTGCCGGTTAGCAGAAATATTTCTTTTGGTGATAACAGGGATTTATTGGGCAATTGCATTTTTGCTTCTACCCCTGGTCATATTTTCTGGAAAAACCTGATCGGAGATCTGCAAAGTAATCCGCCACAGGTTAATAATTACCTGGAGGTCTTACACACAACAGGACCGGAATTTTTATCAAGAATATTTTATGCAGGTAGTTATGATGATGCATTTTTACCTGAACGGTTAATGTTCCATCCTCCTGTTAAAAATAAAAACCAATATAAGAAAGTCATTCACAATGGTATTTCAGAAGGAATTCATCATGCAAACGGGACATGGAGAGAAAAAACAATAATGAGCAGAATGAAAAACGGGGTAAAGAAAATTTTCAAATAATTTGTTGTGATTTGCTTTTAAATTCTCATGTGGCTTAGCTCTTTTACAACTATTTCTTAAAGAATACCTGGCGCCGGTAGTTGTGATTTGCTTTCAAATTTATCAGGAAAAAAACCGGGCTCTTGCCCGGCATGGATGGTGTTGGACGGCAATGAATGAAACTTTTTATGCCTTTCTTTCAAGCTTTTACAAAGAGGTTATAACAATTAATTTGGCCTTTCTTTCACAACGAATTTATAGAAAGCATAAAATATAGCTTTATCCCCGTGCCCGGCATATACCCATGAATGGGTATTTTTTTGTACTTGTTGTTTATTTTTATGTTGAAGGCGTATGCAACATATACTCATTGGCCCCGGAAAAGGGTACAGAGATATCAGGGTATGGTTGTTGTTGAAAAATAACTGTATGGTCTTGTATGGATCTCGAACACATATCCTTTCTGTCCATTCAGACTAATAAAATTGAAAATTGAGCAAAAAAGAAATTATGGATTTTAAAGACGCTACGATACCAGAAATCGATGAAATAATGCAACAGGCCTGGAAGGCTTTTCATGTTTACCGGAAGCTATCATTGAAACAACGGGCCCATTTTATGCGGACAATTGCTAAAAAACTGGAAGCTACTGGTGATGAATTGATACAAACGGCTATGAGCGAAACCAATCTGGCAGAAGCAAGATTGAGAAGTGAAAAAGCCAGGACCATTTTTCAATTAAACTCATACGCCGATGCTTGTGAAAAAGGGGATTGGGTGGAAGCCAGGATTGATACAGCAATAGCGGATAGAAATCCCCCTAAACCGGATATCAGGAAAATGTTGGTACCGCTTGGTCCTGTTGTAGTTTTTGGAGCCAGTAATTTCCCGTTTGCTTATTCCACTGCTGGTGGAGATACCGCTTGTGCTTTCGCTGCCGGTTGCCCTGTGATAGTTAAAGCCCATCCTGCTCATGCTCAAACAAGTGAGTTGGTTGCGCAAGCGATTTTGAAAGCTGCTGCAGAATGCAATGTTCCCGAAGGAATATTTGCGCATGTTCATGGTGCAGAGTTTGAACCGGGTAAAGCATTGATAGAGCATCCTCTTACCAAAGCCGTGGGGTTCACAGGTTCTTACCTGGGCGGTAAGCAATTATTTGATTGGGCCAACCACCGGTCGAGACCTATCCCGGTTTTTGCGGAAATGGGAAGCGTTAATCCTGTTTTTATTTTACCAGAAAAATTGAACGGGTCTGTAAGTGAAATGGCAAAAATGTATGCTTCATCCATTACATTGGGTGTTGGGCAGTTTTGCACCAACCCTGGATTGATCATTGGCATCGATAGCGAAGACTTACATGCTTTCATATACAAATTAGGAGAAGATATCAAAGAGGTTTCTCCGGGATTGATGTTGCATCCCGGTATTTTTAAAAGTTATGTAGAAAAAAGGGGGACTGCTTTAGGGCAGGAAGGAGTGGAAACAATAGCCGTATCTGCTACCGATCCGCAATTGAATGAAGGTGCGCCCACCATCGCGTCCACAACCGGGGAAGCATTTTTAAATAATCCTGTTTTGCACCAGGAAGTATTTGGACCTTATTCACTGGTTGTTCGTTGCAAAGATGCAACAGAAATGCTGGAAGTAACTAAACACCTGGAGGGACAATTAACAGCTACACTGATGGCAACCACCAACGATATGAATTATTACCCCGAACTTATTGAAGAGATAAAGAATATTTGCGGGAGATTTATTTTAAATAAT
>CAMLEX010000016.1 GCA_946479055.1 uncultured Bacteroidota bacterium
TTTTGTCGGAAACATTTCTACCAGGAAAGCTGCAATAGGTCCATAAACCATCGTCACATATAAAATTAATAAAAACACAAGTCCGACAAATTTCCAGTAAGTGAATGACGAAAGATGCTTGTCTTTATAAACGATTTTTGTATTTTCCTTAGTTGCTTCGGGTGATAGGGGTTCCGTTTTTATTTCTGTAAACCTTGTATCATTGGCTAAGGAATAAGTAACACTTGTTGATATCAAGGTGTTACCTGTATTTACTGTTTCTTTTTTTATTACGGGTTGATTGTTGCTGATAGAACTATCCGTTTTCCATACGGCAACATTTGTATCTTCTAAAAATGTATTGAAAATCGGCCTGTAGGTCAAAATACCTAATAGCATACCAATCAGCATAATCCATTTCCTCCCTATCTTATCACTCAGCCATCCAAACAATAAAAAGAAGGGTGTGGCAAAAGCAATACCCCATAACATGATAGTACGACTTTGTTCAAATTCCAGCTTGCAGGTATTTTCTAAAAAACTTTGTGCATAAAACTGTCCGGTGTACCAGATCACTCCTTGTCCCATAACCGCACCAAACAAAGCCAGCAATACCATTTTAAAATTCGCTTTATTACGAAAACTTTCTTTCAACGGATTCACCGATGTTTTTCCTTCTGCTTTCAATTTTGAAAACAATGGCGACTCTGACATTTTCAAACGGATATACACAGAAACAGCAACCAATAATATAGAGATCCAGAATGGATAACGCCAGCCACCCCATTGTGCATTGAATTGTTCATCTGTCATATTCAATTTCACCAGCATGATCACACCCAATGCGACAAATAAACCTAATGTAGCCGTAGTTTGTATCCAGCTTGTATAATAACCTCTTTTGTGGGCTGGTGAATGTTCTGCTACGTAGGTGGCAGCTCCACCATATTCTCCGCCCAAAGCAAGTCCCTGGATAAGACGTAATAATAAAACTAATATCGGTGCTGCTATCCCGATAGCTGCATAGCCGGGAACCAAACCGATCAGGAATGTAGATCCACCCATTAAGACAAGCGTTAGTAAGAAGGTGTACTTACGACCGATCAAATCACCTAGTCTTCCAAATACCAATGCACCAAAAGGGCGAACAATAAAACCGGCGGCAAAAATGGCTAGCGTACTTAATAAAGCCGCAGTAGCATTGCCTTCAGGAAAAAATTGGGTGGAAATAGTTTTTGCAAGCATTCCGAAAATGTAGAAGTCGTACCATTCGATCATTGTGCCGACAGAAGAAGCGGAAATGACTTTTACAATTCCACTAGTAACATTGTTTTTCATCTATAAATTTTCTTTTTAATCTGTATGACATTTTTGATGAGTATAAAAAACCCATCTTACTTATAATTAGTCGATAATTTTTATAGTTTATTTCAAAGGGTTAAAATACGAATTGATATTTATGAATGAAATAAAAAATTTTGTCTTCGTACATTTAGGGTTTAAAAAGATACAATTGTTATGTCATATCCCTACCAGATCAAATCGTACGAAGAGTATAAACTAACCTATAAAAAAAGTATTGAAGAGCCCGAATCATTCTGGGCTGGTATAGCCGAAAATTTTTTATGGAGAAAAAAATGGGACAAGGTACTGAACTGGAATTTTAAAGAACCTAAGATAGAATGGTTTGCGGGTGGCAAATTAAACATCACCGAAAATTGCATTGACCGCCATCTTGAAACATTGAGAGATAAACCAGCTATTATCTGGGAACCTAATAACCCGGAAGAAAGAACAAGAGTTGTTACCTATGAAAGATTGCATAAAAGAGTTTGCCAGTTTGCACAGGTATTAAAAAATAACGGAGTAAAGAAAGGCGACCGGGTGTGTATATATATGGGTATGGTTCCCGAGTTGGCTTACGCTGTACTGGCCTGTGCCAGGATCGGCGCTATACATAGTGTGGTATTTGGGGGCTTTTCCGCACAAAGCATTGCTGACAGACTTGAAGATGCTAAAGCTGAGTATATAGTGACCTGCGATGGCGCTTACAGGGGTGGAAAGGATATTCCGCTGAAAGCTGTAATAGATGATGCATTGATCGGCAATAAAGTGGTAAAAAGAGTTATTGTGTATACAAGAACAAGAACGCCTGTCTCAATGATAAAAGGAAGAGATGTATGGTGGGAGGATGAAATGGAGTATGCGGAATCGCAGGTAGAAAAAGAAGGAGTGGTATCATTTCCTGCCGAAGTAATGGATGCTGAAGATCCTTTATTTATTTTATATACTTCCGGGAGTACAGGCAAACCAAAAGGAGTAGTGCACACTATCGGTGGTTATATGGTATGGACGAATTATACATTCGTAAATGCATTTCAATACCAACCGGGGCAGGTACATTTTTGTACAGCCGATATTGGCTGGATAACAGGTCATAGTTATATCGTTTATGGCCCGTTGAGTGCAGGTGCCACTTCCGTAATGTTTGAAGGTATCCCTACCTGGCCGGATGCCGGTCGGTTCTGGGATATTGTTGATAAATACAATGTCAATATTTTATATACAGCGCCTACAGCCATCAGAAGTCTGATGGGTTTTGGTTTAGATCCATTGAAAGGAAAAAACCTAGCGTCCTTAAAAGTATTGGGTACGGTTGGCGAACCGATCAATGAAGAAGCATGGCATTGGTATGATGAACACATTGGGAAAAAGAAGTGCCCTGTCGTGGATACCTGGTGGCAAACAGAGACAGGTGGCGCTTTGATCAGCAACCTGGCTGGGGTAACACCGGCAAAACCATCGTGGGCAACGCTTCCAATGCCGGGCATACAGCCAATACTAGTAGATGAAAATGGAAAAGAAGTTACAGAGAGGGACGAAGACGGGTTGTATAAAGGAAACTTATGCATCAAAGCACCATGGCCGGGAATATTGAGAACGACTTATGGTGACCATGAACGATGCCGCACTAATTATTTTGCTACCTATGAAGATTTATATTTCACGGGTGATGGCGCATTGAAAAATGAAGAAGGGTTTTATCGCATCACCGGCCGGGTGGATGATGTATTAAATGTAAGTGGTCATAGAATAGGGACTGCGGAAGTGGAAAATGCTATTAATATGCATGCCGGGGTGGTAGAAAGTGCAGTGGTGGGCTATCCGCATGATATAAAGGGCCAGGGCATTTATGCTTATGTTATTTATAATGCTACCAAACATGGTGACAAGGAGCTTACAAGAAAAGATATTTTACAAACGGTTAGCCGGATCATTGGTGCTATTGCGAAGCCGGATAAAATTCAGTTTGTAACCGGCCTGCCCAAAACAAGAAGCGGAAAGATCATGAGGAGAATATTAAGAAAGATAGCGGAAGGAGCCACAGAAAACCTTGGAGATACTTCAACATTGCTTGACCCGGGTGTGGTGGATGAAATAAAAAATGGCAAGCTTTGATTTGTAAAATCCGGTTGCTACCAAACAATAAAGCAGCCGGATTTGCTGCTTTAAAAGGGTTTTCCAATATGGTATAAAAATTTGTGTACAAAACCCAAAAACCATACCCTTTCCAATTTTTCCCCAAAAAAATATTTTTTTGGGGAAAAATGCTGTTTTTTAGGCTAGGTATGTAAAATTACTTAGTATTTCTTCTTATATATGACATATATTATTTTTTTCTCACTTTTCTTTTTCCAGATCAATTTTTATTTAGCACTTGGTACATTTATTGGTGATTGTGAGCAGTTCTTTATCCTTATGTATTTAAAGTGTATAAGGAGGAAAAAAAGATATGTGTGTTAATTCAATAAACCTTGATGAAAACTATCCTTTCTTTTTTATTCCCCATTTTTTACTATTCATGTATGCAGCAACGCCATAATTGTTTATGGTGTAGATGAATGTTTGCATAATCGAAGCATGAATAGGCATTATACAATTTAAAATGATTGGCCTATGTATCATTTAAAAAATAAGTAATTATTTGAAATTCAATAGTTTTTAATCCAATAAAAAAACCCATGAAAAACTCAGCCGTAAAATTATGGCCAGTACTATGTGCCGTACTGTTCTTGTTAAATGCCTGTCAAAAAGAAACCTCTACAAGCAAAGGGGAGGAAGTAAATACTGAAAATCAAAGTTTACGTACAGGGGGGGCACTCCCCGATGATCCTGCCCTGGTAGCGAAAGTCCCCATGATAGTATCCTCAGAATTTTCCAAGTCAATTAATGCGCTGGGTGCAAGAGGAGGCGTAACTTCAGGAAAGGATAGTGACAAAGATGGCATACCAGATGCAACTGATGCCTGCCCCACACAAAAAGAAACAGTAAATGGATACCAGGATGCAGACGGATGTCCGGATACAGCGCCTACTACTTCAACTGATACCGATGGCGACGGTATTGCTGATGCCACTGACGCCTGCGACACACAAGCAGAAACGGTCAATGGGTACCAGGATACTGATGGTTGCCCGGATACGGTACCCGATACAGATGGAGATGGTATTATTGATACACAGGATAGTTGCCCCACAGAAAAAGAGACTGTAAATGGTTATGAAGATACGGATGGTTGCCCTGATACTCCACCCGTTGTTTTGCCTCCAACACCTATTCCTGCAAGCTTTCAACTAGTAACCCCACCTGTCGGGAGCCAGGGTAATGAAGGGAGTTGTGTAGCATTTTCCGTTGCCTATGCAGCCCGATCTATTGAGCATTATTATAGGACAAATTCTGCCAGCTATAGTTTTGCTTCAAATATCTTTAGCCCGGAATATGTATACAACCAGGCAAAATTTGGTGATTGTGGAACAGGTACTTCTATTGTAACAGTATTGGATATAATAAAAACTCAGGGTGTTTCCACCTGGCAATCTATGCCATATAGTGATGTTAATGGATGTTCTCTTCAGCCTGATGCAAGCCAGGTTGCAAATGCTTCTGCCTACAAAATTTCCTCTTATATAACAATCCCTAATACAGACCAGGTTGCGATTAAAACAATGGTTGCTTCAAAACATCCGGTAATTACTACCGTTCTTGCGGATAACAGTTTTGTGAATGCAAGGTCTGGGTTTATCTGGAAAACCTATTCTGGATCAGGTTTATTACCACATACTATAATTATATGCGGATATGATGATGCAAAGCATGCATATAAGGTGATGAATTCATGGGGAACAACATGGGGTGATGCTGGTTTTAGCTGGATAGACTATGATTTCTTACCACAAAAATCATCCTATTATACTTATGCGATTCAATAAACACACACGCTGACTTAATTTAAAATAATAGGCGCTTAATACAAGCGCCTATTATTTTAAATTTCCCCTGTGAAATTGTTCTTTCTACATTTCTGGAGAAAAAATCAGGGTTTTGAATCTTACTTTAAATTAAGCAGTTTTCCTGTCACTTTTTGATCGCCAACTTTAAAAACATAGATCATTGTGCTCTTGCTTCCTTTACTTACTGAGTATTCACGCACTAATGGTCTTCCTGCCTGGATAAATCCCTGGTAAACGATGCCGACTCTTTGACCTACTGTATTAAACAATTCAAGTGTACCATAGCCGGAAACACCGGATACAAGGTCGAACCTGATCTTCTCTGTATAAGGATTAGGTGTTGCATTCACTTTTGTCGGTGATTCAAGAATTATCTTATATGTTTCAGCAAGTTTATCAACAGGTTTATCAGTACTGGTTACCGGAGTACTGACACCTCTGGCAGCATCGCCGTTACAGCTATTCGTGCTGCTGGCGCAATTAGTAGTAGCAGTACAGCTTGCAGTACCGGTAGTTACTCTTACTAAGAAACCACCTCCTGCTGCAAGACCAGCGAAGTTCAGCGTTCCGCCGCTACCAGCTTTTGTCTGATTATAAGTTGGGCTTACTTCGCCACCTTGTGTAACTCTATAGGAGCTTCCGCTTACTGAATTTGGAACGTCGATACTAAAGGTGTTTTCTGAACATCCCGGAGGATTGTATATAGCGGACACAGTTGGTGTTGGAACTACTGTCACATCTTCGAAGCATGATGTATTCAATGCTGGATTGGCATAAGTCTGGGTAAGTGTAATCCGATAGCTCGAATTTGCATTTACCTGTTGTGTTACTCCGCCACTGTTTCCACCAACTAAAGTAGATGTGGTTGTACCGCTTCCATTAAATCCTCCCAATGACCATACATAAGTTGCTGTAGCTGGTTTTGGATTAGGAGATCCTGTATGGGTAGTAATTGTACCCTGGCAAACAGCCGCTTGTGCCGATACATCACATGGTGAGCCACTATTTACATTTACACTTACTGTAGCATCATCAGAACAATTAGGAGCGGCCGATTGTGTTGCTATTACTTTAAACTGAATGGTAGAACCGGCATCCCCTGCTCCTGCAGTATACGTAGCTATTCTTGATGTGGCGTTTGTTAAGGATCCTGCAGTACCCGCCGTTACAATTGACCATTGGTAGGTATAATTGGCATTATTGGGATCTGTAGAACTTGCATCAATATCCGCCGTCAGGGTAGTGTTATGGGCTGCTGATGTAATATCGATCGTTGTTGGATTGGCAGATGCACTTGCTATTACTTTTTGAATAGTACCTGCAGGTACTCTTGTGCAAGTGGTTGTTGACGACGCCCCGGCTTTGGTAACTGTAAGTGATAAATTGAAAGTACCTCCGGCTATAAAGTCGGTTCCTACCGGAACAACTGATATAGTGAAACCTGTATTGCTTCCATCGATCTTAGCTCCGGCAGATGGACTACCATTTGTTAAAGTCCAAGCATAAGAAATACCTGAACCTGTAGAACTTCCGGTAGCGCTAAATGAAAGGGATGCTGTTTCCGGGCAAGCTAATTGAGCAGGGCTGATGCCACAAACCGGTGGCGGGATAATTACAGCAGTTGCTTTTAATGACCTGTCCTGGTTACCTGGCTTGCCATCAATTTCTATTACGCGGGTATGATAAGGAGAACCGCTAACACCCGTAGCACCTTTTCCAGGGCCCCAATCGTATTCAGCAGCAATATGTCCACCCCATGCAAGCAAAGCTGTACTACCGTTGGTTGACCTAAATGCTATATCAAGACGGGTTTCAGTTTGCGCAGTCGTTCCATCTGGAGGATCTTGGAAAACATAAGTCAAACTGACTATTGTACCACCCCAAATTGCCATTTTAGTAATATCACCGTTGCCTGTACTAGCAGGCAGAGCATTAAAACTGTTGGTTGGCTGTCCGGCTACTTCAGAACCGGTATTTGAGGGAGCGGTAATCGGGAACAAAGTCGGAGAACCGGAAAACGCGGTTCCAAGTGTTGGATTTACTACTTCTGGCCCATGTCCGAAAGTTGCAGCATGTGAACCCACCGGGTTATCCAGGTTTTGATAGTGGGTGATATAATCCAGTGCATGCCCATTACCATGTTTAGTATCCCACTCAATAATCAGGTGATGAACAGTATTTGCATTACCTACAAGACCGCTAACTGAGGCCCGGTATGGAATAGAATATCCTTCAGCAAAATGCGCATTGGAAGGACCTGCATTACCATTGACCCAGTCAGCTGTTGGAGTAGTAGGATATACTCCCAATGTACCATTTCTGATCTGGTCAAGATTTGCTGCTTGTCCAAAGGTTTTCGAAGAAAAATTTGTTATTGCAAAACAAAGAAGGAGAAGTAACGGCAAATGCGTTAATCCACTTTTCGGAGATTTGTTGATTTTAGAGACCATAAAAACAAGGTTTTAGAAGTGATTAAAAATGATTTTCTATATCCTTGTTTCTCAGAGGATGAAGTAATTAGTGTTTTAGTATTTTCAAACGGTAATGATGGTGTTTGCTAATAACTATTCTAAACACGGGTTGTAAGTAATGCCAGCCTGACCGGATTGGCTTTGGTATAGAATAAAAGTCCTGTTACATAATAAAATTTATTAAGTTTTTTTGCAAAACAGATTGGTCTTTAAGAAATATACTTCGCTAAAAAAACAGACAGGCAGGAGGTGAGTTGTCTGATTGAAGCACTTTAGAATAGATATAAAATAGATTTCCTGCTGAAGACAGCGTACAATTAGTTTGAGATGAGAGTTGCATATTGCCTGTTCTATAAGCTTGAATAAAACATCATTCCACACCTGAACTTAAATCAGCATTACGGCCACAATATTTAAATAGGGGCAATTCGATCAGTTGATCAATAATTTAAACAGCCTGAATGATTTTCCAAGGAAGAAAAACAAAAGCAGGGTCGATTAAATTTAGATAAAGTGCGGGTTGAGAAAGTTTAGAAGAGTAGGTTAGAATATTATATGTCTATAAACATTCTAAAACAAAGCTATATTTTTTTTATTGAGAAAACCAAATTAACTATTAAATATTTTTTATTAAATACCCTTATAAAAGGTGGAAAATTAGAAATCGAGGTTTAGGAAGTTAAGCTAACCCTGGCCGCCTTTGGCTTCTCACTTTTAAAACGAATTTTGGTTATTAAAATAGAATAAATTTATTGGAAAGCTCAAGGACTTTTCCTGATGTTGTTATTAATAAAAAGAGACTGAACGATATCTATCCTGCCTTTGACAACAGTTTTCAAAAAACCATTTTAGTCGTTTTCAGATAGTGATCATGGTAGAAAACGCTGATCATTTCCTGATGACAACTTTAGTTCCTATAGGTGTAAAGCCATAAATTTCCAGTACATGATCTTTTTTCATGGAAATACAGCCCATAGTCCAGTTCTTATATTTATCTATTATAAAATCCTCATGCGGCCAGGTACCATGAATGCCAATAGCTCCGCCAATGCTGGCAGAAGCAGGGATCTCCCCTCTTTTTTTCCGGGCATTGAATTTTTCCCAGCTTTCTTTTGTCGGGTAATCTAAGGCCAGGAAACGGTACCATTTTTCATGGACTCTCTTACTAATTATTTTGAAGCTTCCTTCAGGAGTTTTGTTATCGCCCTCCATTTTTTTATCATCCAGGCCATTGTTGCCAAATACAACAGGATAGGTAGCATACCATCCTTTTTCATCATATACGCTCAATTCATAATCCGACTTGTCGATAATAATAGAAATGGTGCCTATTGGCGCATCCCCTGATCCTGTTCGTTTAAAATTTTTTTTTGAAGAAACGGGTGTTTTATCAGGCGTACTGAGTAGCAGCAAACCACTTCCTAATAATAATGAGGTGAGTACGATTATGTTTTTCATGAACTATCCTTTACCGTCAGTATTGTAACGGGGGTACTGATTATTTATTTTTAATGCGAACTTCTTTAACGATTAATTTACAAGGATACGCATTCAGCAAAAATGATGCAAAGAAAAATCCCGCTGGAAATTTTCAGCGGGATGTGAACAATAAATGAATATGTATAATTAAATATTTATTTGAAAGCCATTGTGTGTAGATTATTCTTGCTGGTAACAGTAGATTTACAAAAAACAGGTGGTTCATACTGGATGGGTCTGAACCAACTTACTTCGTGTTTTTTCTACCAGTTGCTAAAACGTAAGCCAACATTGTAAGGTGTCAGATCCAGGCCTTCTTCAAACATGCTTTTAAAGGCATATGAACCATAGATCTTAACAGGTCCCAGCGCAATTTCTCCAATATAAGAAAGCTTCCATTTGCGCAGATCAAAGTCACTTTTTGTTTTATCTACCTTGCCATCTTTTTTTATTTTTTGACGGGCACTGTACAACCATCCTGCGCTCACACCTGCACTTACACCAAAATTCTGGCGCTTGTTCGGAGTAAAATTGAAGTTCAACATTACTGGTACAGTAAGATAGTCCGCTGCGAGTTTATTCTTACTGAGTCCTGTATAATCCTTATCTATCATTGTTGGGCTTTTATTGAAACGTATATTCTTGTTATCAAAATGATAGTTGTTTAATTCCATGCCCAAGCCATACTTCAGGTTCACTATATGTTTTATCATATTCAGGCGTTGCATAAAGATCCAGATGCCTATGTTTCTTGATTTGCCTGCTCTTGCTTTCATATCTTCTTCGCCGATTCCGGGGGCTATTGCTACAGGATAACTAGTATTGTCAACATAATTCGAAAAGCCGATATCAAATATCCACCAGTTAGTGCTGAGGTTGGCAGGTTTATCACTGCTGCGACGATTACTGATGCGGAATATTTTGTCACGTTTTTTTGTTGAGTCATAATTGCCACCAGGTTCGCGGATGATTACCATACCACCTATTTTGATGGTATCCGTTGTTTGTTTGGGTAGGGTATCTGTTTGCGCAAAGCCGGTCATAATGGTACACAAAACGATGCCAAGGATAAAAAACCTTTTCATGTGTTAATTTTTATTGTTTTAAGTCACATGTAATTCACCATAAAAATTTTCATCGCGGTTGGTATAAATTGCTCGAAAATTTTTATGGCTCATTTCATATTTACTTTTTTAAAATGAGTTTTATAATTTGATTGCCAGCCCACCCAGCAGCAAACGATCTTCATCATCGGTTGCTTTTATATTGGTGTTTTTTTCAAACGTCCGGGTGACTTTCCGGAAAAATCCACGGAGTTTGTTTTTTCTGCCTGGCTGCTCTTCATCAACAGGATCTATAGGTTCTATTGATGCAGCTGTTACTACAAGGTCTAACGGTTGAGAGCTATTGGGAGTTACAGATGAAGTGCTATTAGTTTCTTTATTATTTGTTAATGATCTGCTGTTTTCCAGGGGATCAATCATTGCTATGGGATTATCTTGTCCGACAGCTTTATTTACATAAGGATTATTAGTGGGCTGAGGAAGATCATTCGTTTTCTTCTTTTCTCTATTATCTGTAACAACCGACTCATCCTTTTTCATTTCCACTGGTATATAAGGAGTATGTTTTTCTTTTTGTTCAACACGGTTCTCCTTATTAGCAATTGGATTATTAATTTCAATTGTTTCCTTCTTTATTTTATCGTTGGTATTATCTGCAACCTGCGGATTGATTAATTCCGTTTCATTATTGCGTTGTTCAATCACAGCTTTTTTCTGAATAGTTTTTTCCTCTTTACCAGAAGCGATTTTTTCCTGGTTATCTTTTTTATTATTCAATATAACCAAAGCGGTACTACTTACAGCCAGCAATAAAGCAGCAGCTGCTGCTATCCTTCTCCAGCGAATGCCAACAACTCTTACTTTTTCTTCTTTGCGATATAATATTTCTTTATTGTCAAAAACGATTGCTGAGTCAGGCTGCAATTTTGTTTTTTGCAAAATCTCCAACTCAGCTTTTGCCGCAGGGTGGTTAGCTATAAATTTTTCTACGGTAAGTTTTTGTTCAGCAGATAATTCATTGTCTGCGTAAGACAATAACCATTCTTCGTAATTAGTTGTATCGATAGCAATAGCACCGGGAGTTTTAAGTAATTGTTCTTTATCGGCAAATACAAATGCGCTGTCGGGAACCAACTGCGTTTGCTTCAACAAATTCAGTTCTTCCTGTAGATCGGGGTTTTCCTTTACAAAAAGTTCTACCTGGCGGCGATCTTCACTGCTCAGTTCATTATCCATGTAAAGGATGAAATATTCTTCGTAATTATTGCGTATTATATTCATTTCGTTGTTGGTTGTTTGTTGTCAGCTGGCCGTCATCGGTCATCTAACAACTGTCAACTAAATGACATTTTCAATTTTTACCAAATACTCTTTCAATTGAACCCTTGCCCGGTGAAGGTATACTTTTACCTGGCTTTCGCTTAGTCCTGTTATTCGTCCAATTTCTTCATAGCTATAACCTTCATAGTCCTTTAATAATACCAATGAACGTTGTGTTTCACCCAAGCGGGCCAAAGCTTCTTCCAAAACCTTCTTCAGGTTATTGGCAGGCCTGTCTTGTATTTTCGATCCTTCGCTGAACTCTTCTTTCAATTGTATCCGTTTTACTTTCCGGATATGATCGATCATCTGGTGATAAGCCACCGTAAAAAGATACGATTTTGACCTTTGTGCATCTACTTCTTCACGGTTGCGCCACATTTTTTCAAAAGCGGTTTGAACTACATCCCTGGCATCTTCTTCATGGCGCAGGTTTTTGACAATGAAGCGATACACATTGTCTGCGTATGTATTAACACATTCGTTATATTCCCTTTCAGTCATAAACAGCCGAAATCCGTTCAGCACCCAAATTTACCTGAAGTGCCCGGAATTTTAAGTTATACGATTAAAGATTAAGAAATGTTACAGTTGGATAGAAACTCCGCCCAATCACCCTAAAATGAAGAGAAAAACTGCTGAGACAGCTTTTCCCAGATCATTTTGTCAGCACCTTCCTTTTTGCTACAGGAAGCATCCATGGATTCTTTGCAAGGGACATTTTTAGAAGCCGTAGTGGAAGATTGTAATACCAGGAAAGTGGCTACAATAGCCGCAACAGTAAAAAATAATTGTATGGTATGTTTCAATCTCATGTTTAGCTGGTTTCTCACATTTGACGATGTAAACCGCTTTAATGTTACAGTAAAGGTAAAAAGTTAGTGGAGGCGGAAAAGAGAATATTGACAGAAAGCGGTATTTATCCAATGAAATGCGGAAAACCAGGGGTGAAATACGTAGGACTGGTTCGTAAAACTGGAGAATAAATCATTGAAAATTGAAGATTAAACATTTTTCAGGTTTGTTAATGCTCTCCCGATAGCCCGTGATCATTGTTCAGCACAAGGAGTGTTTCCCGACATGGATGTTTTTATTCAAACGGTTGTTCATATTTGGCTGAAAACTTTGCGTAGGTTTGCGGCTCAAATCAAAAATATGAATCCCAAATTCACTCAAAGAATAGCCAAAGAAGTGGAAGAAGTAAAGGCTGCAGGTCTTTATAAAAAGGAAAGAATAATAGTTAGCCCGCAGGGAGCTGAAATAGAAGTAGGTGGCAAAACTGTTTTGAATTTTTGTGCCAATAATTACCTGGGTCTTTCATCCCATCCAAAAGTGATAGAGGCGGCGCATAAAGCTATTGATACGCATGGCTATGGTATGAGCAGTGTTCGGTTCATCTGCGGTACGCAGGATATACACAAAGAACTGGAAGAAAAGATCTCAAAATTCCTGGGAACGGAAGACACTATTTTATATGCCGCTGCTTTTGATGCCAATGGCGGTGTATTTGAGCCTTTGTTCAACGAAGAAGATGCGATCATTTCCGATTCACTGAATCATGCGTCTATAATCGATGGTGTCCGTTTGTGCAAGGCGCAACGTTTCCGTTATGAACATAACAATATGAATGATCTGGAACTGAAGTTGAAAGAAGCCGAAAGTTGCCGCAGCCGGATCGTTGTCACGGACGGTTCATTCAGTATGGATGGAACCATTGCCCAATTAGATAAAATAGTAGAGTTGGCAGAAAAATATGATGCAGTTGTTATGATCGATGAATGTCATTCTTCCGGCTTTTTGGGAAAAACAGGGCGGGGTACGCATGAGTATCGGGGCGTAATGGGAAAGATAGATGTCATTACCGGCACATTGGGCAAAGCATTAGGTGGCGCATCCGGTGGTTTTACATCGGGCAAAAAAGAAGTGATAGAAATGCTTCGTCAAAAATCAAGGCCTTATCTGTTTAGCAATACAGTAGCGCCATCTATTGTTGGTGCTTCCATCGCTGTGCTGGAAATGTTGACCGAAACAACTGAGTTAAGAGATAAGCTGGAATTCAATACAAAATATTTCCGCAGTAAAATGACAGAAGCAGGTTTTGATATAAAACCTGGTGATCATCCCATCGTACCGATCATGCTATATGATGCGGTGCTTGCCCAGAACTTCGCAGCTAAATTATTAGAAGAAGGTATTTATGTGATTGGTTTCTTTTTCCCTGTTGTAGCCAAAGGCCAGGCGAGGATCAGGGTACAATTAAGTGCGGCGCATGAACAAAAACATTTGGATAAAGCGATTGCAGCGTTTACAAAAGTGGGGAGAGAGTTGGGGGTGTTGAAGTAATAATTAAAGTTAAAAACTTTGGATTCTACGATGATCTGATTATTTTGGATCAAATTAGAATGAATGGACAATGAATCGCCGCATCCTCAAGAGTCGTCTTTAGAATCAAAAGTATGTGCAAGTTGTAGTCATCCCGTTATTGAGCCTGGTTATGCTACATCATTATGCAAAGATTGCCGTACTCAGTTTATAAACTTTCCTATACCTCCCGGTATTAAAATTTTCGGTGCTGTCCTTGGAGTGGTCTTACTATTCGCCATGTTCAGCTTGCCAAAAAATCTTACAACGGGAATTCATTATCAGCGTGGCAAAGATGCAATAAAAGAGGATAATTATTTTACAGCCCAACGGGAATTGAATGCAGTAATCAAAAAAGTTCCTGCTTTTTTAGAGGCAAAAGAATACCTGGCCATTGCTTCTTTTTATAATTACGATCTTGAGACGTTTGCAAAACTCATTCAGGAATTACAGGGGAAGAAAATAGAAGACGCGGATATTTACGAGAAGTTAAATCAATTGACAGAGAAGGCTTCAAATTATTTTCCTTCAGATTCATTTATGACGGTTTTCAGTAATTATCATTCATGGGAGAGCATTCCTGAAACTGCTTACGAGAAATACGTCTCTGAATATCCTGATGAACTGTTTCCAGCCATGAGTTACGCCAATTTGTTATTTGACAAAGAAAAGTATACAATTTGTGATAGTCTTTTAAATAATATATTGGAAAAAGATCCAACCCATGGAGGTGCTCTTACTGTAAAGACAAGCGTAAAAAGAGAGCTTAAACAATTTGATTCCGCGCAACTCTATTGCGACAAAATTCTTTTATTAAATCACGAGTCAACCTATGGTATGTCTTCCAAAGCGAGAACTTTTTTAAGGCAAAAGAATAACGGGGAAGGTTTGAGGTGGGCATTGAAAAGCATAGATAAAGACCCTAACGATCCTTATTCACTGGCTACGTTAGCCTTAGCTTATCACTTTAATAATAAGCAAAAAGAAAGAGATGAATTACTGAGGACATCAAAGAATGATTCACTGGGGGCAGCTTACATGCAGTATACTATTGATGTAATGGATGGAAATAAAAAATTCAGAGATTAAAAAAGATACAACTATGTTTATTCCAGGCATACTAATAAGCTTAATAACGTTTCCAGGGGTTATCGTCCATGAATTAGCCCACCAACTGTTTTGTCGTTGGTGTAAAGTACCAGTTTTTAAAGTTGTTTATTTCCAATTTGAAAATCCGGTAGGTTATGTATTGCATGAAATTCCTTCTAATAAATGGCATAGTATTATTATAAGTATAGGCCCTTTTATAATTAATACTATTCTTGGCGCTTTGATTGCTTTTCCAGCCGCTTTACCTGTTTTTAAATTTGACAACGCTGGCCCGATTGATTATTTATTGATTTATCTGGGCGTTTCTATAGCGATGCATGCTTTTCCAAGCACTGGGGATGCGAATGCCATATGGGAGCATGTTAAGGATAAGGATACATCTATTTGGGTTAAGCTATTGGGATACCCAATTGTAGGACTTATATATCTTGGATCTTTAGGAAGTTTTTTTTGGTTGGATCTATTGTACGGAATCGGTATTGCCATAGTGTTACCTAACCTCATTATTTCAATACTTGCATAAATAGGTTAGCCCAACAATGAGTTTAAAAATAGAAGGATCATTTTGGCGCAACTGAATAAAAAATGGGGCTGTCTCAAGAATAATTTTGAGACACCCCCGTTTAAATATGTTTTTTGAAATCAGACTTTAGGCAACTTATAACCATTATGATACTCCGCCGCTAAAAATTTATTCGCATCATTATCTGTAAATTTATTCTTACCCGTATCCCAATAAATTTTCTTCCCTGTCCGGTAAGCAATATTGCCCATCTGGCAAACAGTAGCCACATGACTACCCACTTGTATGGGAGTTTTTAACTCTTCCAGCTTTCGGGATTGTATAACGTCGAGAAAGTTTGTGGTGTGCAGCAGCAAACCATCATCTGATTTTTTCTGAAGGGTCACAGCTTCCATTTTCTGATTTTCAGGAATCACTTCCCAACCATTGCGGTCTACAACTAAGGTTCCGTTGTTGCCAATAAAAGCTACACCATGATTCCTGTTGTAAGGGCCGCCATCAATACCGGTGGCATGTTCCCATTGGAGGTTGAAACCTTCAAATTCAAATACAGTGGTCAGCGTATCCGGCGTTTCAGATGCATCGTCGGGATAAGCAAACTTACCGCCTGCCGCTATGATGGCTTTGGGTGTTGATGCCTTCATTCCCAATAATGCATAATCGATCATGTGTACACCCCAATCGGTCATAAGCCCACCTGCATAATCCCAGAACCAGCGAAAGTTAAAATGAAAACGGTTTTCATTGAAAGGTCTTTTTTTAGCGGGACCCAGCCACTTGTCATAATCCACACCCGGCGGTGGCGTGCTATCCGGTTTTACGGGTACCGGTTTCATCCAACCTTGGTAAGCCCAGGCT
>CAMLEX010000017.1 GCA_946479055.1 uncultured Bacteroidota bacterium
CAATTGCCAGCCAGTACTTACTCCACCTGCCGGTGCAAATAAATAATACCAGTTATTTCTTTTATATATTTTAGGTCCTTCAAGAGTAGGATCAAGATCGTGGCCATCATATACCATCACACCATTATCTATCGTCTTTGTTCCTTCGGCATTCATTTGTTTGATAACAATAATACTTTTGATACCGGCACGGCTGCCGGCATAAGCATGGGTCAGGTATGCTTTGCCCCGCCCGGATGAATCGTTCGGACGGGCATTGTCATCCCAGAAAGGACAGGGATCTATCAATCCTTTTCCACTTTCCACCAACACAGGATCAGTCCATGGACCTGTGATATTTTTTGCCCTGATCATATAAATCCCAAAATCAGGATCAGGATAATAAATGTAAAATTCTCCTTTATGATACCGGATGGAGGGAGCCCATACTCCATTACCATGCTGCACCTGCCTGAAATGATCAAATGGCGGCTGTCTTTTCAAAGCATGACCAATGATCGTCCAGTTGACTAAATCTTTTGAATGAAGTATTGGCAAACCAGGTGCATGATTGAAACTGGATGATATAAGATAATAATCATCTCCAACTCTTATCGCATCCGGATCAGAATAATCAGCATTGATAACCGGATTTTTATAGGTGCCGTCTCCGTTATCCGCTACCCATACTTTTGAAATACTATTTTTTTGTTGGGCATGTACAGTAGAAATGCAACAGGTTATGGCAATAGCAATAATTTTTATTTGACTGGCCGCAGCTGTTGATCGTTCTCTAAAGGAAAAAATCATTTAATGAACTTACTATTTTATATGTGCAATAGACTAAGTGATGCCTGATTATTTACGCAATCGTTACCGGCCTTACAATTTGGTTTACCGGTTTTTTCCTGAAGAACCAGTCTGAACATATTTTCTTCACTATAGGAATATTTATTGCTACGAAGCCATCAATTTATAAATTTTGAAAGCTTCTGAAGATATCTGCAATACACTTCCGTCATATCACGCATTTGCTAAAGCTCTGTCCAGGTGAACATATCCTCCATCCACATGTATGATCTGGCCGGTTGTATGACTTGATCTTTCGCTCAACAGAAACACAACCATATTGGCTATTTCTTCAGCCGTTGTCATCCTGTTTTCCAATGGAATTTTAGAAGTGATCTCTTTTAATTTTTCTTCCGGATCTGGTAACGATTTTATCCAGCGATCATATAAAGGTGTGTAACATTCCGCTACTACCACGGCATTAACACGAATACCATATTTCAACAATTCTACCGCCCATTCTCTTGTTAATGCATTACGACCTCCATTGGCGGCAGCATAAGCGGAAGTATTACCTTGGCCTGTTTCAGCCGTTTTTGAGGTAATATTTAAAATAGAACCTTTAGATTTTTTCAATTCAGGTAAAGCATGATGCGCCATCAAATAATAATGAACAACATTTTTATGCAGACTTTGAATAAAGCCTTCGTAGTCTCCGCTTTCTAATCCTATTCCATCATTGACACCTGCATTATTTACCAGGCCGTCAATCCGTCCGAATTGTTTTACCACTTCCATCACAGCATGCTCACACTGTTGAGGAATGGAAAGTTCTGCAACAACCTGGAAAGCCTTGCCGCCATCTTTTTTAATGGCATCCACCGTGGCAAGATTATCTTCTTCACTTCTGCCAATAATAACAGGAATAGCTCCTTCTTTTGCCAATACTTTTACTATGCCTTCGCCAATACCTTTTGCACCACCGGTTACGATGATGACTTTATCCTTTAATAGCAGATCCATATTTTATTTTTTTACTTTACTACATATTTAATTGCCACGGATACACGGAAAAAAGTTTTTCTTAAAAAACAAGCCGTTTTATTTCTAATTTACTTCTTCCAAAGTTGAGTATTAATCCAACCTTAGAACCAGAGCATTTCAGATAATTTATTGTTCTTGCCATATCATCATTAGCAATGCCCTCTTTTGCTTTTACTTCCAGGATGACGGAATCAAATACAATGAAGTCTGCAAAAAAATTGTGTCGCAAAATTGCATCTTTATAATGAACAACATATTCTTTCTCTCTCTTAAACAAAATGTCATTTCGCCTGAATTCATATTCTAATGCATCTTTATAAACTATTTCTAAAAAACCGAACCCCAAAGTATTGTATACTTCAAATCCAAGATGAATAATAGCATCTGTTTCATCTTTTAAGGGAAAATATTCGTTCCTTATCTCAGACAAAGCTTTCTGTTTTAAACTGAGCTTATTGCTATAGATGCATGCAAAAATACCGGCATCCATCCGTGCATCCGTGGCATTAAAAACTATAAATTATAAAACCGAATGGCATTTGTGCCAAAAACTTTTTCTTTCTCTTCTGGTTTAAAATTCTCCATATATTTCTCCAGCAAGCTTTTCCATTGTACATACATACCGGAAACTAATATCACCGGCCAGTCGCTGCCAAACATCAGTCTATCCGTACCAAATGCTTCAAAAACAATATCGAGATATGGATAAAATTCAGCCGGGCTCCATTCTTTCCATTTAGCTTCTGTAAATAAACCAGATAGCTTACAATATACATTGGGATGTTGTGCTATTGTTTTCATGTATACAGCCCATTCATCTATTTTCTTTTCTGCAATAAGTGGCTTGGCGCAATGATCGATCACCAATTTTTGTTCGGGGAATTTTGACACAAACTCTACCGCCGCTTTCAATTGTTTAGGATAGATCAGAATATCATAAGTATAATTATAAGGTTGTAACGCTGAGATACCTCTTTGAAAAGCTGGTCGCAATAAAAAATCATCGGGCTCTCCTTGCACTACATGCCGCCAACCTTTGATAGAAGAATATTGAGAAAAATATTGCAACCTTTCTTCTATATTTTCATTTTGCAGATCAACCCAACCAACGATTCCTTTAATAATAGCATGCGTTTTTGCAAGTTCTATCAAAAAAAGAGTTTCCAATTCCGATTGGTCAGCCTGTACGGCAATGCAACCACTTATACCATTCCGGTTTAATGTACCAGCTATTGTTTGCGGCAGATAGTGTTGCTGCAATACTTTCATATCATCGGCGATCCAGGCATCTCTGACCTTATCATACTCCCAGAAATGAACATGCGTATCGATGACGACGCCCCCGTCCCCTAAAGGGGTGTTATACACATCTCCGCTGCTTTGATCATTACCTATAGGGCTGTATGGTAATCGTTGAGACATTCCGAAGTTTATTTGCTACTATGTTTAAACAAGTTTCCGAATAATATGAAAGCATCTGAACACCCCTTTAGGGGATGGGGGCATACGCTACACAAGTTTGTTTTGATTCTCCCAAACCATCAATTCCCAATTCTACTATATCACCAGGTTTTAAATATACCGGTGGGTTAAAACCCAATCCTACACCTGCAGGCGTACCTGTTGAAATAATGTCACCGGGTAACAGTGTCATGAACTGGCTTACATAAGAAATAAGAAAAGGAATTTTGAAAATGAAGTTAGCTGTTGAGCCATTCTGCATCAGTTTATCATTTACTTTCAACCATAGCTTTACATTATCAATATCCATCACTTCATCTTTGGTCACCAGCCAGGGCCCTACAGGAGCAAACGTATCACATCCCTTTCCTTTATCCCAGGTCCCATTTTTTTCTAACTGAAATTCTCTTTCACTTACATCATTGTGAAGGCAATAACCGGCTACATATTCCATCGCTTCTGCTTCTTCCACATAACTTGCTTTTTTTCCTATTACCACAGCCAGCTCTACTTCCCAATCTGTTTTTACAGAATTTTTCGGGATCATGATATTATCAAAAGGCCCCACCAATGCAGTAGTTGATTTCATAAATACAACCGGCTCTGGCGGCAATGCAGCGCCGGTTTCTTTCGCATGATCGGCATAGTTCAATCCGATACAAACGATTTTGGAAGGTCTTGCTACCGGCGAACCCAAACGTATGGATGGAGGTACTTTTCGCAACATGTTTTTGTTTTGCTCCACCATCCACAATAAGTGTGGCAGGCCACCGTTTGCAAAAAAACGTTCATCATAATCCTGTATAAAACCAGATACATCATAATGTTCACCATCGATACAAACACCGGGTTTTTCTTTTCCGGCTTCTCCAAATCTTATTAGTTTCATAAAAGCGGCCCCCTCCCGACCTCCCCCGTTAGGGGAGGCCATCCTGGCACAGACCCTTAAAGAGGAAATGTCTTTTTTTAATTGTTAATTATAAAAATTCAAGTAAATACTATTAAATAATTTAAGCGTTTTCAGTTTTATAAGAACTAGTTAACCTTATGGGTCTGTGCTTTGCAAAGCCCCTCTTTGGGAGGGGTTTGGGGAGGCCCTAATTATTCAGTTTAATAAATCCACCATCAATAGGATAATCGCAACCAGTAATGAAAGATGCTTCATCGCTGCACAAATACAATACAAGATTGGCGATCTCTTCCGGCTGCGCCATACGACCAATAGGCTGAGTCTTTGATAATTTTTCAAACATTTCCTTTTCTTTACCCGGGTAATTTTTTGCAATAAATCCATCGACAAACGGAGTATGCACACGGGCCGGAGAAATACAATTGCAACGAATATTATGATTGATATAATCCTTCGCAGTGGATAAGGTCATACCAACAACAGCACCCTTGGTCATGGAATAAGCAAAGCGATCAGGTATACCCACAGATGAAGCGATAGATGCAATGTTGAGAATAGCGCCACCTTTTTCTTTCATAAACGGTATAACTGCATGCAGCAAATTATAGGCGCCTTTTACGTTGACATTAAATAAGCGGGTAAAATCTTCTTCGCTGGTGCCTTCTACATTGCCGACATGGGCTACTCCAGCATTGTTGACAAGAATATCAATGCTGTTTCGTTGTGACACAATAGATTTTACAATGTCACTGACCACAAGTTGATTGCTAACATCACATTTTATAGCGGAAGCATTACCCCCTTTCTCCGTGATTTCTTTAGCCACATTTTCTGCGCCTTTCTGATCAAAATCCAGGATATAAACCCAGGCTCCCTGTTTTGCGAATAATTGGGCAATGGCTCTGCCAATGCCGCTGCCGCCGCCTGTTACAATAGCTGTCTTTCCTGTTAAACTGAACATTTTATATTTTTTTCAAGACCTATAAGGTTTGCGGAGCAGCTAAACAGCACTGCTAACCTTAAAGGTCTACCCCAATGAAAATATTTTATCCATCAACACCCATTTCTCTCCGGGCTTACTACCGGGAATGGCCTGCTGGTATTTCCACATCAGCTGTTCCCATTCCTGAACTTTCGGATCAGCAGCATCTGCTTCTCCTTTTTTTGCAAAGCTAAACTTATCGTTTACTTCCATGATCATGAATAACCGGTTCGCAAACCGGTATATTTCCATTTGCACAATACCGGCATCCGTAATGCTCTTTTTTATTTCCGGCCATACTTTTTCATGGTACGCTTCGTATTCAGCGATCAGCTTATCATCATTCACCAGGTCGAGGGCTAAACAATAGCGTTTCATCTGTTATTTGTTTCATTGAATTAATGCAAAACCTCAACGGCTTTTTCACTATGCTTATGTCCTTTTAGCCCAAAAAATAATACCACAACAAAACAAAGTAATGGTACTATATAACCGTATTGAATATTATTTGTTTTATCAGCTATATATCCAAGTATAGGAGGCAAAATAGCTCCTCCTACAATTGACATGATTATTAAACTGGAACCCGATTTTGTATCTATTCCCAGGTCCTGTATACCTAAAGCAAAAATGGTAGGAAACATAATAGACATAAAAAAAGAGATGCCGATAACTGCATATAATGTTATCATACCCGACGCAAAAATAGTTACCAGGCATAAAAGGATACTCAAAACTGAATATAATGCCAGTAGCCTTGCTGGATGAATATATTTCATTAAAAAAGTTCCGACAAATCTGCCAATCATAAAAGCAAGTCCCGCAGCGCCTGAATAATAAGAGGCTTCCTTTTCACTTACTCCTGCAGCCTTTGTAGCAAATAAAATAAGAAAACTAAGGATACATACCTGTGCGCCTACATAAAAAAATTGTGCTATAACTGCCCAGCTTAAGTGCTTATGTTTAAACGCATGTAAAAAACCTGCTTTTTCAATTTCTTCATCATCCTTTTTATCGGGTAACCTGGTAAAAAAGAAAATAGCGGCAACTACAAGGATAGCGCAACCTAAAATAATATATGGAAGTTTTACAGTTGAGGTTTCTGCCAGCAAGTAGGTATTTCTGGCCTGATCTGACATAGCTGCCAGTCCCGCTTCATCTACAGGGTTATCAGCAAGGATAAAATGGCCACCTGCAATAGGCGCTAAAAATGCTGCAAGGCCATTAAACGATTGGGCAAAATTTAATCTTTGTGTAGAGGTTTCCGGAGCTCCCAATATAGTGGCATAAGGATTGGCTGCTGTTTCTAAAATTGTTAATCCGCAAGCTACAATAAACAAAGCCCCCAGGAAAAATGCATACTGCATGGTATTAGCTGCAGGAACAAACAAAAAACAACCCACCGCAAAGAGAGCAAGCCCGATCAATATACCGGTTTTATATCCGTACTTCTTCATGATTACACCGGCAGGAATAGCCATTAAAAAATAGGCTATAAAAACCGCCGAATCAACCAGTGAAGCTTGCAAAGTATTTAAACTAAAAGCCCTTCGCAAATGTGGAATAAGAATCGGATCCAGGTTATGTACAAAGCCCCAGAAAAAAAATAAGCTGGTTACAAGGATAAATGGAAAAAGATACTTTTTTGTTTGATTCATATTAGGCAACCGTTTGAACCGGTCATAACCCGAAAGATATAAGTTTTTGCAACACTGCACTTAAAAACATAGTCTAATTTCTCTTTCATGTTAATTTTGTGGAATAATTTGATAAAATAAAATAGTATTTCGTCAGGAGTTGACCGACGAATCACTCATTTTTATTGGGATTCCAATCCACAAAAATATTTTGCAGGTTATATTCCTTTACCTGTTCATCCGTTAGCTGATGGCTCCATCTTACACGTTTGTTGGTAGTGGCGCCTTTTCCTGTGTTTTTATATTCTGCATAAAAAGTTGTTTTTTCAGCATCCGGTTTGTCCCAGTTATGCCAGCCTTCCGGCCTGATCAGGTCTCCTAAATAACATTGAATAAAAACAGTTTTTGCAAAAGGACGCCAGGGCCTCCCCAGATAAAATGAATGGGGTATATCGCCGGTTATTTTACAATGAAGAAAAACATAACCAAACCTGGCGGTATCGGGTGTAGAAGCGGCTGTGAGGTATTGGCCTCCTTTTTTACAAAAAATTTCACAGCTATCAAATACCGCGGTAGATGAGCCGAAGATAAAATCAGTAGTGCCTTCTATATAACAGTTTTTATAATACTGGCGGCTGGCCCCACCTTTGCCAAAAGTGTATAACGTATCCTGGAAACCGAGAAATTTACAATTCCTGAATTTTGTTCTGTCACCCCCAGCCCAAACTGCCACGGCCTGTCCTACGGGACCGGCACTATTTTGAAAGCTGATATTTTCAGCCGAAAAATCCCTGCCATAGATATAAAAAGAGGAAGACCCCGATGTTCCCATTTCTTCACCAAAAATATTTTTCTTGCTTGCATAATCATCATACGTAAGAATTACACTATCTACATGCTCACCGATAAAACGCACCGCATTCTTTGATTCCGCCAACACCAGTTTTTCTTTATAGGTTCCCTTTTTAATAAAAATGGTTGTTTCATTTTTGCGGAGATCGGGCACTGCATTAATAGCCGCCTGGATGGTGCTGAAATTTCCGCTGCCATCTTTAGCAACAATAAAATCATACTTGTTATTTCGTTGTGCAACCAGGGCATTTGAAAAAGAAATGAATAGGATTAACAAGGTTATCCGGTTCCGGTACATACTCATTCTTATTTTTCTATATCCAATTAATAGGGTTTATTTAAAAGGTATTGATGCCGCAAAACCTGTTTCCTTCAACCATAGTTCCAGCAAATTCATCCATAGATCAGTAGAGCCGGGATTATCATCCAACCTTATGCCATGTCCGCCCTGTGGAAATATATGAATGCTGGCATTCACGTTCTTATCAATTAAAGCATTATAGAAAAAAAGACTGTTTTGTACTTTAACCGAACTGTCATTTAAAGCATGTACTATAAATGTTGGCGGGGTAGCAGACGAAACCTGCAATTCATTTGAATATTTGTCCATCATCTGCTTTGTGCTGTCGGGGCCGATGAAATATTTTTTGCTTCCGGGATGAGCATATTTACCCATGCTGATAACAGGTGAAAGTAATATCATAAAATTTGCACGGTAACTGAATGTATCCAGGTAGTCCTTGACAGAAGATACATCTTCGAAATGAGTAGCCAGTGTACTAGCTACATGCCCACCGGCCGATACGCCCATCACTCCTATTTTATCTGTTTTGATATTCCATTTTGATGCATTGGCCCTGATAAGCCTCATAGCTCTTTGCGCATCCTGCAATGGTGCGAGTTGCCTTTGCTGCAGATCCTGTTGATGAGGTAACCGATAAATAAGTACCAAAGCATTTACGCCAATGCTATTGTACCACTTAGCCAAATTGAATCCATTATACATATGAGATAATCGTTCGTAACCGCCCCCGGGGCAGATCAATACGGCTGTTCCTTTGTTCTCTGATTTTGGTACAACAAAAGCATATATGCCCGGTGTTGCTACCCGCCATATTCTTTCATTAAATAAACTATCAGTTATTTTTTTTCCATTAGCATTGGGCTTATTTCCATCCGGCCACAACGGAATAAACTCTTGCGAATTTGCCCTTGCTATAACTCCTGTGATAAACGATAATAAGAAAAAAAGTTTTATCATTTACTTTGCTTTGAAGGCCATTCAAATGGTTTTGACCTGATTTTCAGAAACCAATCGCTTCCTGTAGTGATAGTAGAATTTGTTGTGAAAAAAATATTTTCAACCGTATACTCTTTCGCTTCCTTTTCTGTTAACTGTTTGGACCATTTAACCCGTTGCGAATAATCAGCGCCTTTCCCGGTATTTTTATATTCTGCATAAAAAACTGTTTTTTCATTTTCTGGATTACCCCAGTTATTCCATCCTTCAGGAGCTATTTGTTTGGGTAATTCACAACGAATAAAAACCGTTTTGGAAAAAGCACGCCAGGGTCTGCCTAAATAAAGTTTATTGACAGATGAATCAGCTACTATTTTGCAATCCAAAAAAACAAACCCAAATTTTTTTCCTTCTGTGGTATTGGCGGCTGTTATGTACGAATCAGATTTGGCCCTGATGGTACAGTTTTGAAATACAGCGGTGGATGGACCAAAAATAAAATCCGTAGTTCCTTCTATTAAACAATTAAGAAAGCATTGCCTTGAATTTTCACCTGCTGCATAAATAGTATCCTGGTTGCCGATAAACCGGCAATTTTTAAATACGGCGTTATCCGCATCGACATATAGTGCCAACGCTTGTCCTACTGGTCCTGCTGAATTGACAAATGTGATATTCTCAGCTACAAACCGGTTACCGGATATTTTTGCCGTATAAGAAGTGAATGTATTTGTTTTCCCTCTTCCCGAATAATCATTAAATGTGATGATCGTTTTCTCTACACTTTCCCCAATAAAAGTTACATCTGTGTTATTCGCCGGCAATTCTATCTTTTCATTATATACGCCATTCTTAATATAGAGTGTGATCGGCGCTAAAGGAAAAACCCGCATGGCATCAATAGCATGCTGTATGAACTTATAATCACCGCTCCCATCCTTTGCTACGGTAAATACATATTTATATTGCTGCGGATTGGAGGTTTGAGCAAATAAATCCGGGGCAAAAAATAAAATCAATAGGCCGATCAATAACTTTTTCATTGAGAATACCGTTTTTCAATTTCACCGAAGCAGAAGAATTATTTTTTGATTACAGGCTTAACTATTCTTTCGGACAAATCAAGCTTCAGGTTCTTTATTTCTGCTAAAACTATTTCTGCTATTTTTCTTGCGCCCAGCTCGCTGAAGTGAGTGTCATCCTGTTTACCTTCCGGATAATTAGGATGCTCACCGGGAGACAGGTAATTCAATAAATATTTAGAGGTTTCAGGGCCCAGTTGCTGAAACAATACCTTGCTCTTTTCTGACAGATCAATTAATGGAACATTATTTTCTTTTGCCACATCACGGACTATCTGCGCATACACAGCATGAGTCTCCATTATATTGCCGGTGCTATCAAACTTTCTGCGGGCAACGGGTGTAATCAGAACAGGATTCCCTTTCTTATTCCTGATATCAGTAACATACTTAATAAGATTTGCTTTAAAATCTTTCTCCGGTGTATAGCTTTTTTTAGTAGGCACTTCATCATTGTGGCCAAACTGGATGAATACATAATCTCCTTCCTGCAATTCATTCACAACAGGCTCCCATCTCTTTTCTTCCATAAATGTCCTGGTACTTCGGCCATTCATCGCCCGGTTATCAACTGTAACAGTCGAATCCCAAAAATAAACAAAAGGCATACCCCAGCCGGTTTCAGGAAATGCTTTCGGGTCTTTAATAGCAATGGTTGAATCACCTATAAGAAAAATTCTTATTTTCTTCTTTTCGGGTAAGGAAAAGGCAAGAGCCGAAACCGCCACCAGAATTAATAACCTTTTTTTCATTTCACCAAAGTATTGATATAAACTTCTATGTTAGTATAAAATTTATGCAGTGTCGCCTTGTTCGAATCGGTTGCATCAGTTGGATTCAATCCTTTCTTCTTTTCCCATTCATCCGGCATGCCGTCTTTATCTGTATCCGATGGGGCAGGTGATGATTGCAATGCGGGCCACGCATTAACAGTGCGTTCAAACGGCGAATGATGCGGATAACCACCCTGTACATCAATAATGCTTCCGGTTCTGTTTCTTACATCATTTATAATTCTTTCATCCAAAGTATCTCTTTTGTAACTGGCGCCGGAATATTGTAAAACAGATTCATAAGCTTCGTTTGCGGTTTGTATACTAATATCGCTGGAGGGATGTGGTTTATCAATAATAGTATTTCGTTTATCTTCTTCTGTTCCCCCGTTGCCCATTGTAATACCCAGCCAATTGTTTTTTGAAATATCAGTGGCACCGTCTACATAGTTCCCATTTACATACCATTTGCCAAAAGGTATACTTTCATTCCTTCCGGGGTTTACAATACGAAAGCGAACATTTTTACTGGTAGAAGGTCCATATTTATAATAATTATTGATGATATTATAATCGCCGCCTTCTCCTGCATAAATATTATTTCCACCCCAGTTATAGATCACATTGTTGCAATAATCAACAAACTCTGTTTGTGTATGCCGTATACCATTGAAACGTGGTGTACGGTTATTACAATGAGCAAATAAATTATGATGTGCCGTTAAATGTTTGCCTCCCCATATACCGCCAAAACCGTGTCGCTCCCAGTCTTTATCGCCTTCCTCAAAATGGTAAGAGTAACTGAGAGGCTCTGAAATTATATTCCATTGCAATGTTGTACTATCACCCGCATATACAGAGCATACTTCATCATTACTCCAACTGAACGTACAATGATCAATGATGATATGCTTTTTACCCGAACTTCCAAAAGCATCTTCACTGCCACTGCCATCCACCATCCCTTTTTGGCGCTGCCATTTATCGCCCAAACGAAAACGCATATAGCGAATGATTATATTATCACCACCCAGGCCAACAGATTTATCTGCAATGCAAATACCATCTCCTGGAGCAGTTTGACCTCCAATAGTGGCGTTAGCTTTAATAGAAATGGATTTATCTAAATGAATCGTTCCCGATATCGCAAATACAATGATGCGTGGCCCTTTGCCTTCTGCTGCCTCCCGAAAACTACCGGGGCCAGTATCATTTAAATTAGTAACAACAAAAATTTTTCCGCCGCGGCCTCCTGTTGTATTCTTGCCAAATCCTTCCGCTCCGGGAAAAGCAATGGCGGCAGTTTCATTTACAACATCAACAACTTTTTTTTGTGCATGACAGGAAACCAGAATTGCAGCTTGTAAAAAGCAAAGAATACTATATTGTTTAAATGGCATCATATTTTTAAAACTAAGGGCTGCTACAAGAGCAGCCCATGTATTATTAATCATTAAACCTTAACTATCAGTAACCGGGATTTTGTTGCAACTTGCCCTGGTAGGACGCAAGGGTTGCCTGATCATATGGAAACAACTCACTTTTACCAGCTACAAAAAAAGAAGCAAGCCCTTGCCACAATGGCTTACTGTCAATAGCGTTAGCGGTCAAATGCTGCGCCCAGTCTGCCTTTGTCCAACCTGTTGTTGATAAAGGCACCTGCGTTGGTCTCCAGAAAGGTTGGGCATTGGCCGGTGCACCTTCTCCGGCATAAAACTGAATTTCTTCCCCATTATTTTTCCAATAGATATATTGCGGCACATTCTCGTAAGGCGCTACACGGTCACGTATATTCTGAATCTTTGTCCTGGTTTCTTCTAGTTTAGCAGCCAACAAATTCCAGCGCAGCAAGTCATACTTTCTTATTCCTTCATGTCCAAACTCAAGAAAGCGTTCGTTGACGATAGCATTAAAAAAACCGGATTTATCAGTTGGTGTAAGCCCCATTAAAGCTTCATTTCCTTTGTAAGCCCTCTTTCTTACTTCTTCAAATGCTGCTATGGCTTCAGGTGTTGGGCCATTGTTGATTTCATTCACTGCTTCCGCATACATCAGCAAAACATCGGAGAAACGAATAAGGCTCCAATTGTATCCAACGTTTAAAACCGTGCCGGGTAATAAAGGAACCCGCCAGTCGCGACGGTATTTGCCGGTGTTTAATTCACCTAAGCGACGCTGGCTTTTTATGTTTGAAGATGATGATACCTGGTAATGAGTAATGGTTACATTACGTCTAGTATCTACTGAATCAAAGGCATAGAAATAATTTGGCAGCATGATGATGCCACCGCCTCCGGCTCCATATCTCGAGGCATTGCTGAGGTTAGGTCCGTCGTAATTACCCATACGGCTATCGCTGTTACCATTTCCACCGCCTGCCCCAACTTCAAATATTATCTCACCTTTTGGATCGTAGACGAACGAGGTCACTTTTTTCCACACATCTTCGTAGTTAGGATTCAGATCGTGCTGATTCCGGTTAGCCATTAGTTCTTCACATTCCTGTTTGGCAATCTGGTAATAGGTAAGATAATCTGCCCTGCGTTCCATTTGGCCATTGCTGCGCAAAGAATATCCGCCACGGAACAATGCCAGTTTTGCACGAAGTGCTTTTACTGCGCCAAGTGTAATTCTTTCATTTCTTGGACCTGCATCTGTTCTCCAGGGTACAAGGTCTTTTGCTATTGCTAAGTCAGCGATCAACTTATCGTATGTAGAATCGCGGTTAGTAGAAGGAATGAACAAGTCGGTTTGTTTATAAGCAGGGATCATTGGCGCCGGAACATCACCCCAATTTCTTATCAGTTCAAATAAAAATTGTGCTCTTAAGGTCAATGCTTCGCCATGCAACCGTTTCAATTGGGATTGCTCAATATCGGTGCCACTGGTATATTGAGCCATCAACGGGATCTGTTCAATGCAAAGATTTGCTTTTTCTATTCCCCTGTATAATTGACGGAAAGGATTAGAAATTTCAGCGTTTGTCAGCAACAACTGGTAACGGCCCACTCCCCTTCTTCCATTATCAATATTACCGCTAACAATGCCTTCGTCTGAATCATAAGGATAATACATACTAATACGGATGCCATATCCATTATCCCCTTGCAGTTCATCATACACTCCGATAAGAGCATTAGTGGCATTTGATACATCTGAAAATGCCTGGGAAATACTATACTGTGATACCGGTTCAACTTCAGTATATTTTTTACAACCAACTGCTGACAATACAACAATCAGTAACAGGCAACCGGCTAACCATTGAAAAAATTTATTTTGCATACATCAATCGTTTTGTTTTTATTAAAAAGTAACATTTAAACCAAACACCCATGTCCGCGATCTTGGATAGGCCGCAAAATCAACTCCCGGTGTTAATGGGTCTGACCTGCGGGCTGTAACATCCGGATCATAACCTGAATAATTGGTAATAGTTGCAAGATTATTTACAGTACCAAATACTCTTAAAGTGGAGATCTTTATTTTGTTCAGCAAATTCCGGGGCAATGTATAACCAAGTGTAAGGTTATTAAAACGCAGGTAAGTACCATCTTCAACAGCCCAGGAATGTAACCACCAGCGCTGCACCCTTACCGGTGTCCACATGGTAGCATTAGCGTTTAGTTTGGCGAGATCGGCGGGGTCGGTTACTCTTTGGCCCTGGTCATTAATATTCGTAAACCTATCCTTCATGCTATTCAGCATATTCAGGTTAGAGAATGCACCATCAGTCCATTCAATTTTATTAGCATTATAAATATCATTCCCTACTACAAAATTCACAAAGACACTAAGATCAAAATTTCCGTACATGAACTGGTTATTCCATCCGCCGGTAAATTTAGGGTTGGCATTACCAATTATTGTTCTGTCTGATGTGGTAATAGTTCCGTCGCCATTCAGGTCTTTCCACTTGAGCATACCTGGCTGTGGCGTTCCATACACTCCATTGAAAGCTACACCTGGTTTGATGGTATAGGCAGCTGTCGCAGCATTGTAATCGAATTCATCTATTTTATAAAATCCATCAGTAATAAATCCATACATAAGGCCAGCAGGCTCACCCACTTTTACGAGGTAATCGGGTACACCATCACTACCCTGCCAGCCGGAATTACGTTCTAATTGTTCAACGCCGCCCAGGTTTTCAACCTTATTTTTATTAAAGGCAATGTTGAAATTTGTTGTCCATGTAAAGTTCTTTTTGGAAACAGGAGTTGCGCCAATTTGAAATTCTACTCCCCCATTAGATGTTGACCCTATATTCTGTATCTGGCTATTGTAACCGGTGGTAGGCGGTATTGCAACGTCCAGTAAAAGATCTTTAGCTGAGTTTTTATAAATATCCATACTAAACTGAACTCTGTTATTAAACATAGAAAGATCCAAACCAAAATTGCTTGTTGTATTTTTTTCCCAGCGCAAATCAGGATTGGCTAAAGCTGAAGGTGCAAGCCCGGGTAATATGGAATGATTTAATGCATATTGTCCCGTCACTCCATATAATTGCTGGTATAGCAGATCGCCAATACGATCATTACCGACAGCGCCATATCCAAATCGAAGTTTTGCATCACTGATCCAGGATAGCTTTTCCATGAATTTTTCTCTGGAAAACCGCCAGGCAACCGAACCTGAAGGAAATACCAATGTTCCGTTGTCAGAACTGAATTTAGAAGAACGATCAGCCCTGATATTGAAATTGGCAAGGTATTTATCATCGTAAGCATAACTAGCCCTGCCAAAAAAAGAAAATAAGCGATAAGGCGGGGCCACAAAAGAAGTAGGCAAAGGTTGTGATGAACCTGTTGGTGCAGCACCAAGTCCCATATTGGCCAATGCTTTTTCAGGACTAATGTCCGCAGGAAAATAACGGGTTTCAAAAGATGATTGTTTAGAGCGACGATCAACCATTTCTTCTCCGGCCAATACACTTATATCATGATGGCCTTTATAATTGTTAAGGGTGTACTGCAGTGTATTTGAATTGCTGAGTGTATAATTGTTTTGTGTACCGATGGATGCTACAGGCAGTGAAGCAGAATTTCTTGCAGTACTGGTGATCTTGCTAAAGAAAAGATCTGTCCGGGTTGTAGAATTATCAAATCCGAATGTGGACCGGAACACCAGGTTTTTAATTACATTATAATTAAAATATCCTGTCAGGTAAGTAGCCTTTGTTTCCTGCCTCCTGTATTCTGCCTGCGTAAGAAGAACCGGGTTGGTGGCTCCGGCTGATGCCAGGTAATAGGCTTCATCAAAATCATCAATACCGCCATTGGGAGTTGGTATTTCAAAAGGACGATAATTGATAGTATGTCGTAAGCGGTTGGTGGCCCTGGTTCCGCTATTGGTAGTCCCTACACCTTTTATTTTCTGGTCAAGGTATCGGGCAGTCATACCTACTTTCACTTTGTCTGATACCTTATGATCTAATTTGAAGTTTATGAGGTTTCTGTCAAAACCTGATTCAATCTGAATACCCTCTTCCCTGTTGGCAGTAGCGCTAAGGTTGAAACTGGTATTCTGGTTGCCACCGTTTACGGAAACATTATGATTCTGAAATTTAGCT
>CAMLEX010000018.1 GCA_946479055.1 uncultured Bacteroidota bacterium
TGGACAAGAGAAGTGAGTCCATGTCTTTCACTGTACTCCAAAATAATCTCCAGGAATTGCTGACCATAGCTTTCAATCTTTGCCTTTCCAAAACCACTGATCTTTTCCAGCTCATTCAATGTTTGGGGTAGATATTGGGCCATTTCGTCCAATGTTTTACTTGTTACAACAAAGTAAACCGGCAGATCTTTTTTTGCACAGATGCTATCTCTTAGTTTCCGCAATTGCTGATGCAATACAGGATGTGGACTTTCTGTTCGTTGTTGCAAAGAAGCAGTAGCATAGGAATTAATATTAAAAACAGGTAAAACAAACTGTTTCTTGCGTTGCTGATAGGTTTCGAGATCAAACCCATTATCGAACCCCTGCAATAGATATTTTTTTACTGCAAGCTGTGCAAAAATTTCTTTAAGACTATCATTGTATTCCTTGGCGTGAAGCCGGCTATCTGTAATTGCCGGGGATCTTTGCAAATAACTGACGCTATCCTCCAGTTTTGATTTGAAAAAAACTGCAGCCGCTTTTATTCTTTCCCGTATCTGCTCTTCATCAGATGCCTGCGAAAATAAATTTCTTAACTGGGCCTGAAATTTTAATGCCACTTCCTGCATATCTCCGATAACCTGTTGCAACTGCACTGCCCATTCTATTGTTTCACCATTAAAAGATGAGTGGTGTTCCTTTAAATAAGCGTTTAACTCTTTGCAGTTTTCAAGTGCCAATGCAAGATCAAAAACTGTCAGAAGCAGAGATAACTGGTAATTTCTTTTTGCTGCGTTTAATTCGTTTTGCAGATGAGCAGAAGAAGACCGGCTTTGCGAAAAGGCAACAATCCTATTGTCGCTATACAGGCTTGATGAGCGAACCTTACTTTGCAGGACCATGCCACCCAAACTGGTGCAACGGCTTAAAGCAACATACACCTGGCCCGGAGCAAAGGCTTCCCCGGCATCAATGACCGCTTTTTCAAAAGTCAGTCCCTGGCTTTTATGAATAGTAATAGCCCATGCTAAACGTAAGGGAAATTGGGTGAAAGAACCCAGCACATCTTCTTCCAATTGACGGGTGGTTTTATTAACCGAATACCGAATGTTTTCCCAGGTTTCTTTTTTTACTTCAATTTCATCGGCTTCACCTTTGCAAACCACAAAAATTTTATCCTCTTCTATTCGGGTTACAGTTCCTATTTTACCATTGAAGTACCGTCTGACTTTTTCAAGATCATTTTTAATGAACATGACCTGGGCGCCGGTTTTCAACATTAGTTGTTGATCTGCCGGGTATGCTTTTTCAGAAAAGTCGCCCTCGATCTTTGCATTAAAGGCGTAAGTTTTATCATTTATCTTTTGTAGCTCTTCTGTATTGGTTGCATCCGCCTTCCTATTATGAGTGGTGAGAATAATATATCCGTCATCTTTGGAACGCCGGAAAGCAGGCTGAAACCGGCTATCCAAAATTTCTATTCCATTCTCATCAACTTCATTATTTCTTACCTGGTTTAACAAATTAATAAATCGCTCCTCACTTTGCCGGTAAATCTTAGTGAATTCAATGTATACAGGCGGTTCCTCTAAAATAACTTTACTGTCAAAGAAATAAGGACTGTTATAGAATTCCGATAAAATCCGCCATTCCTGTTCAGGTACTACGGGTGGTAACTGGAACATATCGCCTATAAATAATACCTGTACTCCACCAAACCGTTCAGATCTTCGTTGGCGAATATGCCGCATAACAGTATCTATAGCATCCAATGTATCACACCTCACCATACTGATCTCATCAATCACCAATAACTCCAATTCCTGAATTACTTTTTTCTTCTCACCTGTTAGGCGGAGGCGGCTTAACAAGCTATGCTTATCCGCTATGTCATTGTTAGAATTAAATCCTTTGGATTCCGGAACGAAGGGCGAAAAAGGCAATTGGAAAAAAGAATGAATAGTAACCCCGCCAGCGTTGATAGCAGCTACACCTGTTGGCGCCACTATTGCCATTTGCTTGGGAGAATTATCCCGTATATATTTTAAAAAAGTTGTTTTACCTGTACCAGCTTTACCTGTCAGAAAAATATTTCGTGAACTTTGGTTGACAAGGTCCACTGCAATATTAAAAATCTCATTTGATGTATCGGGAGTTATAATTGCCACCGTTTATTTTATTTAGCCACAGATGAACGCAGATAAACACAGATTTACCTGTCGATAAATTTACTGCATTACATTGTTTAATATTAGCCGTTTGTATTCCAATTTCCTTTTACCAAAATTAACAATCAACCCAACACCATTTCCGGAAACCCGGAGATAGTTTAATATTTGTGCTACATGATCTTCAGTAATTCCTTTGTCGCAGGATTTTACTTCAACAATTACCTGGCCATGGCAGGTAAAGTCAGCAAAGAACTTATGCTTAAGTTTTTTCCTTTATACATTATTGACAACTCATCTTCTCTTTGGTAGAAAAACTTATTGTCAATAAACTCTGTTTCCATTGCATCTTTATAAATAACTTCTGAAAAACCAAATCCAAGCGTCCGTTGCACTTCCATGCAAACACCAATTATTTCATACGTTTCGTTTTTAAGCGGAAAGTTGTCCATAATTTATAGTGCATTTATTATAAAAAGAAAAGCCACAGATAAACACTCAATTCACAAATTCGTATCTGTGTTTATCTGCGTTCATCTGTGGCCAGAATTCCTATGCTTCCGTAGGCTTAGCTCCAAGCATCAGCAATTCACTCACCTGCACTTCGGTGATATATTTTTTATTCCCGTCTTTGTCGCTATAACTGCGATTGACAAGCTTACCTTCGATGGCGACTTCTTTTCCTTTATCAAGATATTTTTCTGCAATTTCAGCTACTTTACCCCATGCCACTACCCGGTGCCATTGGGTCTCAGTTACTTTCTCGCCTTTGGCGTTTCGATAGCTTTCGCTGGTAGCAATATTAAAAGTCGCCAGCTTCTTACCACTTTCCATTTCTTTTACTTCAGGTTTACCACCCAGGTTGCCAATTAATTGAACTTTGTTTTTTAATGCGTACATAACTTTAAGTTTTGTGCCCCGATTGAACGGAACGATTTTTTAAATTTTATTATCTCAGTCAACCGAACGGCGCCATCCGATTGACCAAACAAAGATGTGACTGCGAAAAAGCCAGAATCGGTTTTTAACCGTTTACTCCCGAAACCAAACGTGTAAAAACGTTTGCACACGGATATATTTTTGTATCTTGCTTGACTCAAACCTTTACTATGAGTGGCTTTCCTGAAACCAAATCTTGTCTCGCCTGCGGCAAACAATTGAAAGGCAGAATTGATAAAAAGTTCTGCGATGATTATTGCCGCAATAATTATAACAACCAGCAAAAAGCAAAAGGAAGCTATAGCAGCTATGTAAGAAACATCAATAATACGCTGCTAAAAAACAGGAAGATTCTTGAAGGCATTTTACCAGATGGGGAAGAAACAGCAAAGGCTAACAAAGAAAAACTTCAGCGCCTGGGATTCCAGTTCAAATACATCACACATACTTATGTTACCAAGACCAGTAAAACTTACTTCTATTGTTATGACTATGGCTATCTACCCCTGGACAACGATTGGTTCCTGGTTGTAAAACGTAAAGAGGAATAAAGCTCTACTATTTGCCTTCTTTATTGGGGTCTGGTTTTTGTGCCTGTTGTGGCATAAACTAAATTATTCATCCTTTAAAAGAATTTTATGGCAAAGCTTACAGGAAAAACCGTTGCCATCCTCACAGAGAATGGTTTCGAAGAGGTTGAATTAACAAGCCCCAAAATGCACTGCCCCCAAAAAGTTAGACACTAATTGGGGGTATTTTTATGTATAAAAGAAACAAGTATAGTTATGAATTTAGGCTTCAATGCGTAAAAGCTGTATTAAAAGGAAAACGCTCTACCAAAGAAGTAGCAAGAGAGAAAGGATTTGAAGAATCTAATCTTCGGCTATGGGTGGGTTTTTATGACAGGTATGGTAAATCAGGGTTAAAGCCCAGAGATAAACAGCATTATGATGCAGCCTTTAAACGACAGGTTTTAGAAATCATAGATAAGGAACTTTTATCTTTACGTTCAGCCTGTGTTCGATTTAATATACCGAGTGAATCGGTTATCATAAGCTGGCGAAGGGCTTATGAATTAAAGGGGCAATTGGGCTTGATTCCTCAACGAAAAGGAAGACCTCCAAAGATGAAGCCACCGATAAAACGAAAACCGAGAAAATCAACAAAACCCTTAACAAGGGAAGAAGAGCTGTTAAGGGAGAATGAGTATCTAAGAGCAGAAAATGAACTGCTAAAAAAGCTTCAAGCCTTAGCTCAAACGAACAAAAAGCAAAAGCCATAATGGAGCTAAGGCATAAATATGATTTGGCTGTACTGCTTAGCTGCCTGAAAATGGCAAGGAGCAGTTTTTACTACTATGCGAAGCAATGCGGTATTGCTGATAAATATCTTGAAGCCAAAGCGGCGATTCAAAACCTTTATCACAAACATAAAGGCCGGTTAGGATACAGGCGTATCACCCTGTTACTGCATCAGCATGGGCAAATCATCAATCACAAAACGGTTTTACGATTGATGCAAATTTTAAAACTAAAGAGTATAATCAGGGTAAAGAAATACAGATCCTACAAAGGAGAACAAGGTAAAATAGCCCCTAATCTTTTGAACAGGGTTTTTAAAGCAGAAAAACCCAACCAAAAATGGGCAACTGATATAACCGAGTTCCACGTGTCAGGAAAAAAATTGTATTTATCGCCTGTTATCGATTTATACAACCAGGAGATTGTGAGTTATGAGCTTTCTGAAAGCCCCAGCTTTAAGAGTGTGATGACTATGCTGGACAAGGCTTTTAAAAAAGTAAACAACCCACAATCATTGCTGCTCCATTCCGACCAGGGCTGGCAATATCAAATGAAGCAATATCAACATCTGCTACAAGAGAAAGGAATAGCACAAAGCATGTCCAGAAAAGGAAATTGCTTGGACAATGCAGTAGTAGAAAACTTCTTTGGAATCGTAAAATCAGAATTGTTTTATTTGAAAAAATATGATTCTATATTTCAATTGAAAAAAGAAATAAAGGATTATATAACCTATTACAACAACGATAGAATAAAGCTCAATCTAAATGGAATGAGCCCGATACAATATCGGGCTCATCATTATCGAAATTAATCTTTTAATTTGTCTAAACTTTTGGGTTCAGTCTAAAAAGGCGTTGGAAGAAGCTGGCGCCACCGTTCATATAGTCTCACCACAAAAGGACAGGGTAAAAGGCTGGGATCATGATCATTGGAGTATTGAAATGCCTGTAGATGTGGTATTAGATAAAGCAAAGTTTGATGATTATGATGGGCTGGTTATCCCGGGTGGTGTTATCAATCCTGATAAGATGCGGGCCAATAAAGCTTGTGTGGATTTTGCGCAACAATTTTTAGAATCCGGCAACCCCCTGGCCGCCATTTGTCATGGACCACAACTCCTGATTGAAACAGGATTACTGGAAGGAAGAGAAATGACCTCTTATCCTTCCATAAAAACAGATCTCATCAATGCGGGAGCAAATTGGCATGATAAAGAGGTGATTGTTGATAACGGGCTTGTTACCAGTCGCAGCCCTAAAGATCTGGACGCCTTTAATCAAAAAATGATTGAAGAAGTAGCCGAAGGTGTTCATGCGCCTATTCCTTCACATTAATCAAAATCAATTTCCTGATGACAAAAACCTGCGTTTGCAGGTTTTTGTTTTTGAGATAGAGATCATTAAACAAAAAACCCCAACATTGCTGCTGAGGTTTTAAAGCGTGGTGTGGGGCGGGATCGAACCGCCGACACAAGGATTTTCAGTCCTTTGCTCTACCGACTGAGCTACCGCACCATCCTTCCCTTTCGGGGCTGCAAATATAGATGGAATTCACAAAAAATCCACAAATACTGCCAATAAAGTTTTCCCGCCTACATACCATATTCACTCAGGAATTTTATCCGCATGATCTTTAGCTGCTCCCAGTTGAAATTATATTCTGCCAGTTCTTCCTGAGCTATTTGCAAAGAAGATGTTTCACAGGTTTTGAAATAAGTAAGAATCTCGTCCTGGTCATCATCATCAAGCATTTCATCAATAGCATAATCAAGATTCAGCTTTGTTCCGCTTGCGGCAATGGTTTCCATTTCCTCCAGCATTTCATCTATTCTCCAGCCTTTGTTTTTGGCAATGGTTTCCAGCGACACTTTCTTATCCGTATTCTGAATAATATAAACCTTATTGCCGCTTTTATTCACTACACTCTTCATCACAAAATCATCCGGCTTTTCTATATTGTTTTCTTCCACGTACCTGGCAATCAGTTCCACAAATGGCTTCCCATAACGCTTTGCCTTTCCTTTACTTACTCCCTGGCATTTTTCAAGTTCTTCCAATGTAGTTGGATACATGGTCGCCATATCCTGCAGGGTATTTTCCAGAAAAATAACCCAGGGAACAAGCCCAACTTTTTTCGCTTCTTTCTGCCTCAGCTCTTTCAGCATTTCCAGCAACTTATCATCTGTTGCTGCGCCAACCGCTGCTTCTGCACCCTCTTCATCATCTGCATCGGCGTCATCATACAAATGATTTAATATCACCTTAAACGACTTCGGCTTTTTGAGGAAGGCCTCCGCTTTCTTTGTGAATTTCAATACGCCGTACTCTTCAATGTCTTTGGATAACATCCCTTCCAATATCAGCTGACGAATCAGTGAGTTCCAGAAAAGATTGTCTTTTTCTTTTCCACTACCAAATATATCAAGCCCTTCATGGCGGAACATCTTTATCTGAGGCGTTAATTTGCCACTGATGATCTGCACTATATATTCCGTAGCAAATCTTTCATCCAATACCTTGATCGCTTGCAATGCTATCAGCGCTTCTTCTTTGGCTTCTACTTTTTCTTTTGGATGCTTACAATTATCACATTGACCACAATTTTCATTTTCATACACTTCACCGAAATAGCTCATCAGTATCTTTCGACGGCAGACGCCGCTTTCCGCAAAAGCCACCGTTTCACCAATCAGCTGGGCGCCGACTTCTCTTTCGCTAAGCGGCTTATCTCTCATCAGGTGTTCCAGCTTGCTTACATCTTTATGAGAGTAATAAAGAATACATTTCCCTTCCAATCCATCGCGACCACCACGCCCTGTTTCCTGGTAATAATTTTCAATGGATTTAGGAATATTATAGTGTATAACAAACCGGATATCAGGCTTATCGATTCCCATTCCAAATGCTATAGTAGCACAGATCACTTGCACATCTTCATTAAGGAATTGATCCTGCCTATCAGCTCGAAGTTTGCTATCCAGCCCGGCATGATAAGCAACAGCTTTAATACCATTGGCCATTAAAATATCAGCCAACTCTTCGGTTGTTTTTCTATTGAGCGTATAAATGATCCCGCTTTTTGTTTTCATCCCTTTAATAAAACGAACAATACTTTCATCCGTTTGATTCTTTTTGATCTTAGGAAGTACCTCGTAAAAAAGGTTGGAACGGTTAAACGAAGAAATAAAAATATTGGGATTGTGTAAGTCCAGGTTTTTTACAATATCGCTTTGCACTTTGGGTGTAGCGGTTGCCGTTAAAGCTATAACTGGTATATCCGGGCTTATCTGTATCATCATTTCTCTGAGCCTGCGATATTCCGGTCTGAAATCGTGGCCCCATTCCGAGATACAATGCGCTTCGTCTACCGCAAAGAAGGATATTTTTAAGTCGGAAAAAAATTCCAGATTCTCCTGCTTGGTTAATGTTTCAGGCGCAACATATAGCATCTTGGTTTTACCGGTCAACAGGTCATCGTGTACTTCTTTTATTTCTCTTTTGTTCAACGTTGAGTTAAGAAAATGTGCTACTTCATCATTACTACTATAGCCGCGCACCAGGTCTACCTGGTTTTTCATTAAAGCAATCAACGGAGAAACAATAATTGCTACACCTTCGCTGACCATGGCGGGAAGCTGATAACACAAACTTTTTCCGCCACCTGTAGGCATGATAACAAATGTATCGTGTCCTGCCAACAGCGATTCGATTACTTTTTCCTGTGTGCCTTTGAATTTATTAAACCCAAAATGTTCCTGCAATGCCTTATGCAGGTCAAATCTCTTTTTTTCTGGATTCTTCTTTTTTTCCGGGCTGATGCTGGTTTCTTTTTTTGCAGATTTTTCCATCTTGGATGGAGCTGGTTTTCCTGTGGTTTTTTTTGTTGAAGATGTTCCCATTACTCAATTGTTTCCATCGCACTTTTCAAATGCAGATTTTATTAAGATACTCAATTTTTTGCCGTTACAACGTAGGTGTTCCGGTAATTTTTATACACAAGGCGCCATCGTTATCACACTACAAAGTGTTTACCCTTTTTGGGGCTGTTGAGGAAAGACCATGACAACAAATCCGAAGAATTATTTACTAAACTTCTTTATCCCTTAAAAGGTTGGCGAATTTACTAAATCTAAACGATCTGGCACTACGAAAAAGTTAAAGTTGAGTCACAACAATTCCACAAACGTATGTTCAGACAAACCTCTAATTTTGCCGCTTCATACGTCTGAGTTTTTGCAATGACGGAATTTCAAATTATGCCAATTTCTATAAAACAGATTGCTCTCCGAACTATTGACCTGGAAGCACAGTCTATTTCGGGTCTTGCATCATTCATCAATGATGATTTTGAAAAAGCCGTTTCGGCTATTGCAAACTGTACCGGCCGTGTAGTTATCAGTGGTATTGGAAAAAGTGCGGTTATAGCTCAAAAAATTGTTGCTACGCTTAACTCTACCGGAACACCTTCTATTTTTATGCATGCCGCTGATGCTATTCATGGTGATCTCGGCATTGTACAGCAAGATGATATTGTGATCATTATCAGTAAAAGCGGAGAAAGCCCGGAGATAAAAGTATTGGTTCCGTTAATAAAGAATTTTAATAACATTCTTATCGGCATGATAGGAAATATTGATTCCTTTCTTGCCAGACAGTCAAACATAGTATTAAATACTACCGTTGACCAGGAAGCTTGTCCTAATAACCTGGCCCCTACAACCAGTACAACAGCTCAATTGGTAATGGGTGATGCGCTTGCCGTTTGCCTGATGGAAATGAAAGGATTTAAAAGCGAGGACTTTGCTAAGTTTCATCCCGGCGGTATGTTGGGTAAAAAATTATACTTACGGGTTATTGATTTGTCTGCTGCTAATGAAAAACCTAAAGTATCCCCAGCTCAATCCTTAAAAGAAGTGATTGTAGAAATGACACAGAAAAGACTGGGGGTTACAGCAGTAGTTGATGAACAAAATCATCTATTGGGCATTATTACGGATGGCGATCTCCGCCGGATGCTCAACAATACGATTCAAATTGACAAGGTAAAAGCTGCGGATATAATGACAAAAAATCCCAAAACCATAGGTCCTGACGAGCTGGCTGTAGAAGCACTGAATATGTTGCGCAAAAATGAAATAACACAATTAGTAGTCACAGATCATGGTTTATATCTTGGTGTCATACATTTACATGATCTGCTGAAAGAAGGATTTATTTAGTAAATTATCGGAATAATAAATTTTACATCAACGAAACGAACCAACTATAGAAAATGAATAAACATCATTACGTTGCAATAATGGCCGGTGGAATTGGCAGTCGTTTTTGGCCAATGAGCCGCACAGCTCATCCCAAACAATTCCTGGATATCCTCGGTATCGGCAAAACACTGATACAACAAACTTTTGAACGGTATAGCAAACTTGTACCCAAGGAAAATATATATATTGTTACTTCCCGTGAATATGTAAACACGGTAAAACAACAATTGCCTTCTTTACCGGAAGCCAATATACTTTCTGAGCCTTCCCGCAAAAACACGGCTCCCTGTATTGCATATATAGCATTCAAATTACTGCAGAAAGATCCCGAGGCACTTATGATGGCAGCTCCAGCGGATAATCTCATACTGGACACCGATGCCTTCCTGCACACAGCTACAAAAGCATTCAAGTTTGTTGATAGTATTAACGCACTGGTGACTATTGGGATAAAACCAACTTCACCCAACACAGGCTATGGCTACATTCAACATGAAATGCCGGAAGTAGCACCAGGGGTATACGAGGTAAAAACCTTTACAGAAAAACCGAATCTCGAGCTTGCCAAAACCTTTCTTGCAAGTGGAGACTTTTTATGGAATGCCGGCATATTTACCTGGAAAGTAAAAACAATAGTAGCTGCTTTTGAAAAATTTCTGCCGGAAATGTATGAAGTATTTGCCGCGGAAAAAAGCAAATTTAATACAGAAGAAGAAGCCCGGGCAATTGAGGATATTTATCCTCAATGCACCAACATCTCTATTGATTTTGGCATTATGGAAAAAGCAGATAATGTATTTGTGATTCCGGCTTCATTTTCATGGAGTGACCTTGGAACCTGGAACAGTGCCTGGGACAATACAGAAAAAGATTATTTTAACAATTCAGTTACTGGCAATAATGTAGTAGTAATCGATTCAAAAAATTGTGTGGTCAATGCGCCCAATAATAAACTGGTAATGTTGCAGGGCCTGGAAGACTATATTGTTGTAGATACAAAAGACGTGCTCCTGATTTGTAAACGGGAAAAAGAACAGGAGATAAAAGAATACGTAGCAGATGTGAAAAAAAATAAGGGAGAAAAATTCTTATAATAAAGCCTTCAAAATTCAATAAATAATATAACCCCGATTCGTCGGGGTTGTTTATTTTTATATACAAACGATTCTATGCAATCTTATCCTCTTAACAACATTCTATTCCTGGATATAGAAACAGTTCCGCAATACTCTTCTTACCAGGAAATGTCGGACACCTGGAAAGCATTATGGGATATTAAAGCGGGTTATATCATCCGCAATAAAGAAAATGAAACGGTGGACAGTGTTTATCCCCGCGCCGGAATATATGCGGAATTCGGCAGGATCATTTGTATCAGTTGTGGCTTTATCCTCGGAACGGGTGATCAGAAAAAAATAGTACTTAAATCTTTTGCCGGAGATAATGAACAATTACTACTTCATGAGTTTGCCGAAATGCTTAAAAAATGGTCTGGTACAGATCAGCGCTATCTATGTGGTCACAATGGTAAAGAGTTTGATTTCCCATACCTGTGCCGCAGAATGATCATCAATAACATCCCGATTCCTTCCTTATTAAACGCATCTGGCAAAAAACCATGGGAAGTGAATCACCTGGACACAATGGAACTTTGGAAGTTTGGTGATTTTAAAAATTATACCTCCCTGAACCTGTTGGCTCATGCACTAGGCATTGATACCCCAAAAGATGATATAGATGGAAGCATGGTATGGGAAGTATACTGGAAAGAAAAGAATTTAAACAGAATCATCACTTATTGCCAGAAAGATGTGGTAACCCTAGCACAAATCCTTTTACGCATGATGGGTGAGCCATTGATAAAAACAGAAAATATAGAAATTAAGAGCTAAGAGCTCAAAGAGAAAAAGAGAGAAAGGAGAATACATTCCAGTTTTTGCTCTCTTATTATTTCGAACAATCTTCCGGTAAACTGTTTTCTTATTCTCTCTTTAATTATATTTTCCTCTCTTGTTATCTTTGAAAGGCTTTCTAAAAACTCTTTTTCTCTTTTAATCTCTTAGCTATGCAAAGAACAAATTATTCTTCAGGCTCTAAATGGGAAGACATTGTTGGTTATAGTCGTGCTGTGAAAGTGGGCAACACAATTGAAGTTACCGGAACCGTAGCTTCAGGAGAAAATGGAATAGTTGTCGGCAAGGGCGATCCTTACATTCAGACAAAATATATCTACCAAAAAATAGAAAAAGTATTGCAACAGGCTGGCGCCACCATGAAAGATGTTGTAAGAGTAAGAATGTTTGTAACGGATATCTCCCAATGGCAGGAATACGGAAAAGCACATAGTGAATTTTTTAAAGACATAAAACCCTGCAATACGATGGTAGAAGTAAGTGCATTGATAGAACCTGACTACATGATAGAAATAGAAGCAACAGCAATCATTACTTAAACAAAGGCAATCATATCCATTTTATAAAGACTTTTCAGAACATGAATATTGAACAGTTAAGAGATTATTGTTTGTCAAAAAAAGCCGTTGAAGAAACCCTTCCTTTCGGGCCGGATACATTGGTGTACAAAGTAGCTGGAAAAGTGTTTTTATTAACTGGGCTCGATCAGGAGCAACTCCGTTTCAATGTAAAATGCGACCCAGACAAAGCCATTGAATTAAGAGAAGAATTTTCCTGCGTATTACCGGGTTATCATATGAATAAAAAACATTGGAATACGATTGTTGTTGATGGTTCTGTTTCCACCAAACAATTAAAGGAATGGATCGATCATTCGTATGAGCTGGTTGTGGAAAGTTTGCCGAAGAAAACCAGGGATTCATTACGATCGTAAAGAACATTGAAATCCTGTTAATTTTACCGGCCCTATACTTCAATTATGAATTTAAATATTACCAGTAAACTTCCCTCTGTTGGTACAAGCATCTTCACGGTAATGAGTGCATTGGCCGCTGAACACAAAGCGGTCAATCTAGGTCAGGGTTTTCCCGATTACCCGATGAATGAAGAATTAATGTCACTGGTCAATGAAGCCATGCACAAAGGGTTTAACCAGTATGTTCCTATGCAGGGTTATACACCTTTACTTGAAGTGTTAGCTGAAAAAGTTGAATCACTTTATCAAACAACCATTCATCCCGGTTCTCAGATTACCATTACTCCCGGCGGCACTTATGCTATTTATACCGCCTTAACAACAGTACTGCAGCCCGGCGATGAAGTGATCATTTTTGAACCGGCTTATGACAGCTATATTCCGAATGTTGAGATCAACGGTGCTGTTCCTGTTTTAATAAATCTTCAATTCCCGGAATATAAAATAGACTGGAATGAAGTAAGAAAAAAGATAACGCCGAAAACAAGAATGATCATGCTGAACAGTCCCCATAATCCTACAGGATCTGTTTTAAGCGAAGAAGATATAATTAACCTAAGGTCGGTTGTAAAAGATACCAATATCATTATCCTCAGTGATGAAGTATATGAACACCTTGTCTTTGATAATATTCCTCATCAAAGCATTTTACGTTATCCTGATCTGCTGGAAAGAAGTTTTGTTTGTTTCTCCTTTGGCAAAGTATATCATTGCACAGGCTGGAAACTGGGTTATTGTATATCATCACCAGAACTAATGAAAGAATTCAGGAAAGTTCACCAGTTCAATTGTTTTTCCTGTCATTCACCTTCGCAGGTTGCTTTGTCTGTATTCCTGAAAAATAAAGATTCCTATTTATCGCTTGCCGGTTTTATGCAGGAGAAAAGGGATTATTTTATTCGATTGATGCGGGATACGAGATTCGGGCTGCTTGACAGTAAAGGAAGTTATTTTATTTGTGCCACCTATGATAAGATCAGCGATGAAAAAGATACTGATCTTGCTATCCGTATCACCAAAGAGTTGGGTGTAGCTACTATTCCGGTTTCTGCATTTTATAAAGCCGGTACTGATAATAAGGTAATCCGTTTTTGTTTTGCGAAGAAAAAAGAGACATTGGAGAACGCGGTGGAGAAATTCATAAAACTATAAACGTTCACAATCTTTCTCCTATACTGGTATTCTATGTTCTATCAGTCGTGAACGTTGAGTTGTCCTTTCTTGTTAGTTAATTTTCGTAATATTTTTTTCAAACTTTCAAATTCTTCGTCACTTGTATTAATACCAATTTCAATTATTTCATTGTCATAAGTTATTAAAAATTGTGTCCTGTATAAATTGATGCTAAAGTTTTTTAATTCACCCGATTTGTCTGGAACACTCGTTTCTATATAATAATAATAGCTTTCAAATTCATCTTCTGGATAAGTCCTTTGAAGTAAAACATAGTGTCCGGAAGAAGTCATTATTTCGTCAATTGTCATCCCTATTTCAGAAACGTTGTTATCTTCTTTTTCAGAGAGTGTTAAAGTGCAACCAAATTCTTCGTCACTTATTGATATTTCTTTACAGTCAAATTTCATTTGTATATTGTCTGTCCGCTTAAAGTTTATTTACGTGCTGTCAGTCCTCACGGTTTGCACCAACGTCAGGGCTTGGCGATGTGGCGATATTCTGTGTTACGTCTGCCCGAACTGTTGCTGAGTAAAGATATGAAGATGAAAATATATTCTAAAGCTTGGATTTATTCGTAAGTTGGATATGTCGATGAGTAACGATATATCGATGAGTATATATTCGTTAAGCCTATATACATAGGACCCCTTGTTGGCTGCAGTGTTATTGTCTATGAAACCTTAACGTTTTTAAGGCCATAAGTAGCACCTTTTCATTTTCTGCCTTTAATTTGCGTCCATACAAATTAAACTTTGAGATAGAAGGAACGGAGCCGTGGCCTAACCACAAACTGTCAATATATATACCGGTAAGACCCATACCTGGTTCTATTGAGTAAACAATTTTAGCACGGCGTTCGTCAACTGTATCCCAAATGATAGTGCTTTTTACGACTTTATGTTTATTGCTGTTGTCAAACAAAGTTGGTTTTTCAGCCGTATCATTAGCATCAATGTAATAAGTCTTATTATCCCCATTTTTTATTGCTAAATATTCGGTTAAGTCCCACGAGTAAGGACCGATATCAAATTCTAAGGTATCTTTATTGTCTATTGCGATTCGACCTAAACGTGAATCAATACCTTGAACTTCAACTTTCTTCCAATTGCTTGGAGTTTCAATTGTGAAAGCTCCAAAGTCAACAGTATTTTTCAATTTTTTCTCTTCATTATTTGTACAGGAAAATAATATAAATGCAGTAACTGAAAAAATGATTCTCATCATATAGGGGATTTAAACATTGCAGCCAACGGTACGGCTTGGCGATGTGGTGGTATTTGAAAATCGTCAGCCCGTAACCACTGCTAAATTTATAAATAAAAGTTCATTGTTTATTCTATTGCTCGTTTTATTCGTCGGCTGGAACTGAAGCCGATTAGCGAACAAAAAGTTGAGAATATATTCGTCGCCCCGCCATATTGCCAAACCGCCTGTTATGTGCCGTTAATTTTAATCTCACGTTTCTCTCCAACTGGATTAGTAACTACTGTATATTTATGTGAGCCGTCTTCAAAATCTTCACGAACTGTTTTTGCTTCGGAAAGACTTAACTGAATTGTGTCGTTGTCCGACCAGGAAGTTATAATTTCATTGTTTTGCAACAATTGAATTTCCTTTATCTCAGTCAAGGGCAAAGTCATTGGGTCAGTAAAGTCAAAAAGCTTAATAACATAAGGGCAAGCCCAATAACATCCAATAGTTGCAAGAGTTTTTCCGTCTGGCGATAGATGAAAGTCTGTCCAAATAAAGCCATCTTCATTTGGGGAATACCCAACCATTTTACGATTGGTCAAGTCAACCACGGTTTGTCCACCGAAAATATCTTCTGCACAAATTAGATAGTCAATGTTATTTTTTGTCAGCCAAGCATGAAAAAAACGGCTTTCATTAATAAAGAAGTCAAACACTTTTTCATTTGGAATTTGTTCGTAAACTTCAACCTTGGTCAAATCCAAATTTGGTTCCTTTAACCAGAAATTTGTTGTGTCTAACCGAAATTTATTTGAAGGTGATATGAAAGTCTCAAGGTCGCCTTTTTGAAATGTTTGCTCGTCAAAGTCTTTTTTAATTTTTGCTCTTATTTTCTCGATGTAGTTCACTGTCGGGTTTTAATGGAACATAACGATCGGGATTTACGAAGTGCCCACGGATGGAGCAGATGCGGGAGCAAAACTTTGTTTTGCGAAGCAGCTGCGAGAATCTGTGGGTACGTGGAAATTTATCGGGGCATTTTGTAAATCCTCATGTTCACCGCAGGTGACTTGCACAAAGTTCACCGCCCGATAAATTTACAAGTAAATCCCGATCGTTCGACCGCAATAGCTTAGAGAAAAATACCGGGAGTCCGCAAAGCGGACGAAGGGATTTTTCCTTGTGCAAGGCATTGCGGTCGAACGGCGGGGCTTGCCGAAGGCCGGGCTAATTTAATACTCTTTCAACTTTAATGCAACCCAGGCTTTCGGCAAACCTGTGTTGAACCAACACCTTCGGTGAAGGTCTTTCCCAATTTCAAATATCCGAACTTG
>CAMLEX010000019.1 GCA_946479055.1 uncultured Bacteroidota bacterium
ATATAAAATCGTTCACGAAATTCTTTAAGAATATCTTTTGAATCTAAACTTTTGGCAAACACCAATGTATTTTCAAAATTCATACTTTTCTTTTTCTCATTAATCCTATAAATCCCATAAATCCCAGTTCAGACAGTTGCTATCACTTTAAGCTCAATTGCTATCGGTGTTGGCAAACTCTTTACTTCAACTGTAGTTCTGCAAGCCTGCACATCTTTAAAATACTCACCGTAAATTTTATTGTAGACCGGAAAATCTTTTTTCATATTGGTGAGAAAAACCGTTACATCCACTATCTTTTCCCAACTGCTGCCACTGGCTTCCAGAACGGCTTTTACATTAGCAAATACGGAATGGCATTCTGCCCCGATATCATATTTCAAAATGTTTCCACTGGCATCCAGCTCTAAACCGGGAATAGAATTATCCTTTGGATTTCTTGGGCCGATACCGGAAAGAAATAAAAGATTTCCAACTTTTCGGGCATGAGGATAAGCCCCAAGAGGAATAGAAGCATTACCTGTATTAATTATTTCATCCATAACTATGGGAACGCTGATTTTTAGGATTATTAAGATCAGCGCAGATCATCGACATCTTAAAAATCTGCGTTCTGATCAGAGTTGTATACAAACATTCTTCGCTTCAGTAAAAAACCGTAAAGCTTCCCAACCGCCTTCTCTTCCTACCCCGCTGTTCTTCATGCCGCCAAAAGGAGTACGGAGATCCCGGAGCAACCAGCAGTTCACCCAAATAATACCACTTTCTACTTTGGCTGCAACCCGATTGGCTTTTGAAATATCCTGTGTCCAGATTGTTGCCGCTAAGCCATAGCTTGATGCATTGGCTAACAGCAGTGCTTCCGATTCTGTTTTGAAAGATTGCAGTGTAACAACGGGTCCGAATATTTCCTGTTGATTGGTTTCACAATCAGCTCCCAGCCCTTCAATAATGGTTGGCTCGATAAAGTATCCATTAGCACATCTTCCTTTTAGTTTTACTACATGGCCGCCTGTTAATATTTTACCTCCCTCCTGCTTCGCCATATCAATGCAACGTATGACCTTAGCTAAATGAACCTGACTGACAATAGCTCCTTGCTTTGTATTTTCATCCAATGGGTCACCAACGGTTAATTGTTTTGTTTTTTCTACAAAAGCATTTTTAAACTTTTCATATACCGATTCTTCAATTAATATCCTGCTGCCACACAAACATATTTGTCCCTGGTTGCTGAAAGAAGATTCAATTGTTGTCTTCATCATTTTTTCCCAATCACAATCGGCAAAAATGATGTTGGGATTTTTTCCTCCCAGTTCAAGCGAAAGTTTTTTAAACTTTGGCGCTGCTACCGAAGCAATTCTTTCGCCGGCTCTTGTGCTGCCGGTAAAAGAAATGGCTTTTATTTCCGGATGCCTGATAATAGCTTCACCGGTGATGTTACCTGTACCGTGAATAATATTTAATACACCATCGGGCAAGCCAGCTTCTTTACAAATCTGAGCCAGCAGGTAAGCTGTAAGCGGTGTTACTTCAGATGGTTTTGCAATAACACAATTGCCAGCGGCTAATGCCGGTGCAATTTTCCAGGTGAATAAATACAAAGGCAGGTTCCATGGGGAGATGCAGGCAACAATACCAAGAGGCTGACGCAACGTATAGTTGATGGCCTTATCTTCCATATTATGACTATCAGTTGCAAAATGCATAATACCGGTAGCGAAAAAACGGAAGTTGGCAGAAGCTCTTGGTATATCCACTCGCTTACTTAGCCAGAGCGGCTTGCCGTTATCTGTTGTTTCCGCTAAAGCCAGCGCATCAAGATTGGCATCAATCAGCTCAGCGATTTTATTCAATACCTGGAAACGTTTTTCCACCGGCATTACCGACCAGGATGGAAAAGCTTTTTTAGCGGCAGCAACTGCTTCAGTTACATCCTTCTCATTGCTTTCCGGAATCAGCCCGATCACTTCGCCTGTAGCCGGGTTAATATTCTCAATATAATTCCTGGAGACAGGAGCATAAAATCCCCCATCAATGTAGTTCTGAATATATTCTGGTACTTTAAGATCCATAATTCTTATTTTCTGTTCGAAGTTTGAGGTTTCATCAATCAGAGCTCTTTCTATTTATAAGGAAACTTCTGCATTCATAATAACTTCAAACATCAAACTTCGAACCTCAAACTATATTGATCCCGTTCTTCCACCATCAACCGGAATGCTTACCCCATTAACATACGATGCGGCTGGAGATGCAAGAAAAGCCGCAACGGATGCAATTTCGGAAGCTTCACCAAATCGTTTCATTGGAACTTCGTCCGCCATGTTTTTGGCGACTACTTCTACTAATACATTTCCTTTTTTAGCAATAGTATCAATCAGTGTTGACAGGCGTTGGGTATTGGTAAATCCGGGTAAAACATTATTGACAGTAATATTAAATTCTCCTAATTCATTGGCCATTGTTTTAGCCCATGAGGCAACAGCTCCACGTATAGTATTGGAAACACCGAGGTTCCATAACGGAATTTTTACCGAAGTAGAAATAATGTTAACGATACGGCCATAACCTTCTTTTTTCATGGAAGGGATCACAGCTTTTGTCAGGATATGATTACAGATCAGGTGTTGATTAAACGTATTCAAAAATGCATCTTCAGTAGCTTCCGTTATCGGTCCTCCTGCAGGACCAGCTGTATTGTTGATCAATATATGAACCGGTTGCCCGGCTGTATGTGATTCAATGATCGTTTTTAATTCATCTGGTTTACTAAAATCGGCAATGAGATAATTATGTTGTTGGCGTAAGGCGATATCTAATGTATGCACAGCTGATTTCAATGCTCCTTCATTTCTGGCTATTAATGTGCAATTCGCACCCAGTAATGCAAGTTCTTCAGCAATAGCTAAACCGATGCCCTGTGTACTTCCGCAAATAAGAGCATATTTTCCTTCGAGTGAAAGATTCATACTGTCAAACCTACGGTAAAAAGTTGTAATTTTCATGATGCAACTTCTATGTGTTTTATTTGAAAAAAATGATCAGAACACTTGGACTTTCACATATCGCCCTGCCGGTAAAAGATGTAAAACGGTCATTCTTTTTTTATCAAAAAGTATTTGGTGTAAAAGAAATGTATCGCTATCCTGACTTTATTCAGGTACAAACTCCCGGCAGTAAAGACATCATTGTTTTTGAAAAACAAAAGACAAAATCTTCCAAACTAAAACCAGGTTTTCATTTTGGGTTCAGGCTTTTAAAACCATCGGGAATGGAGATCGTTATTAAAACGATAGAAGAAGCAGGAGGAAAAATCAAAGAAAGCGGAGAATTTGTTTCGGGTGAGCCTTATGTTTTCTTTTATGACCCTGATGGATATGAAGTAGAAGTATGGTTTGAAAAGATCCCTTCTTCGCTGAAATCATTCAATTAATCAATAAATCTTGCTATATGGCTGTACTTGCTCCTTTCAATTTAAAAAAATGGATTGAAGAACATCGCGACTTACTCAAACCACCGGTAGGTAATCAATGCATATACAAGGATGCTGAAAATTTTATTGTCATGATCGTTGGTGGCCCTAATGCCCGGAAGGATTATCATTACAACGAAAGTGAAGAATTGTATTACCAGGTAGAAGGAAATATTGTATTGAAAATTATTGATGAGGATGTACCGAAGGATATACCTATAAACGAAGGTGATATGTTTTTGTTGCCACCTAAGACGCCACATTCACCACAACGTGGGCCGAATACGGTAGGATTGGTGATTGAAAAAGTAAGAGAGGATGAAGAAGAGGAGAAAGATGCATTTATGTGGTTCTGTGAAAACTGTGGTAATAAGCTGCATGAAGAGGTTTTGTTTGTAAAAGATATAGTAAAACAATTACCTCCTGTCATGGATAAATTCTGGGGAAACTTAGAATTGCGAACTTGTAAAAAATGTGGAGCTGTAATGGAGCCGCCGGTGAAGAAATGAGTAGAACGCTGATTTTGAAGATTCTTATGAACTAATTAAGATTAATGGCAAATAATTATAAACATTCTGATATTACAGCGTTGATCATTAAAGCATTTTACAATGTTTACAATCAGTTAGGCCATGGATTTCTTGAAAAGGTTTATGAAAATGCATTGCTGATTGAATTAAGAAAACTTGGATTAGTTTGTATTGCACAATATCCGGTAGAAGTATTCTACGAAAATACAAAAGTTGGATTTTACATTGCGGATATAATTGTAAACGGTAGCGTTATTATCGAAGCAAAAGCTGCAGAGGCCATTTGTGAGGAACATGAGGCCCAACTAACCAATTATCTTCGGGCGACTGATATCGAAGTAGGCATACTGTTAAACTTTGGCAAAAAAGCCGAATTTAAAAGAAAGGTCTTCTCTTTGGAATATAAAAATCTTAAAAAGACTTAATCATCATAATAATCTGCGTTCTTTTCAAAATGAAAATAGACATCCACACCCACATCATGCCCGAACACATGCCAAACTGGACACAGAAATTTGGCTATGGAGAATTTATTCATTTGGAACATCGCAACTGCGAAGCCTGCATGATTAAAAGCGATAAACTTTTTCGTGTCGTAGAGGAGAATTGTTACAAAGAAGAGGTGCGGATAAAAGAAATGGACGAAACAGAAGTGACCATACAAGTGCTTTCTACAATTCCCGTTCTTTTTAATTATTGGGCAAAGCCTGCAGACGGCCTGGAGACATCAAGATTCTTTAACGATCATATCGCAGAGACAGTTTCAAAAAATCCAAAAAGATTTACAGGCATCGGCACTATTCCTTTACAGGATATTGATTTGGCCATTAAAGAAATGGAACGTTGCGTAAAAGAATTGAAAATGCCGGGGCTTGAAATTGGTTCTAATATTAACGGAGAAAATTTATCAGAGAAAAAATTCTTCCCTTTTTATGAAGCTGCGGAAAAACTGGGTTGTGCCTTGTTTGTTCATCCATGGGAAATGATGGGGGAAGGTGAGATGCAAAAATATTGGCTACCCTGGCTGGTAGGCATGCCTGCTGAAACTTCAAGAGCTATTTGTTCCCTGATATTTGGCGGCGTTTTTGAAAAATTCCCAAAACTTAGAGTGGCATTTGCCCACGGCGGCGGCTCCTTTCCTTTTACGTTGGGCCGTATTGAACATGGTTTTGATGTTCGGCCTGATTTGGTAGCTGTTGACAACGCCATTAATCCAAGAGATTATATCGGCAAATTCTGGGTAGATAGTTTAGTTCATAATAAAAAAGCAATGGAATTTTTAATTGATACAATGGGAGAAGATAATATTTGTCTCGGCAGCGATTATCCTTTCCCATTGGGAGAACATCATCCGGGAAAGTTGATTGAGAAAATGAAACTGGATAAAAAGATTACAAAAAAATTATTGTATAAAAATGCAGTAACATGGCTGGGAATGGAACGCTGATTTTATGATTACTACGATTAGCACCGAAATATCTTAATTGATCATAACGACCTTAATAATCTGCGTTCTACTTGTTGAATAAATCCGGGTAGTCTGAAATAACCCCATCCACTCCCATCTCCTTTAGTTCTTCTATTCTCGCCTTATCATTCACCGTCCAGGGAATCACTTTGATATTTTGCTCATGGCATTTTTCCACCAACTCTTTTGTTACCAATTTATGTTCCGGGCTGTAAATCGAAGGACTAAAACCTAATGCCTTTAACTGGTCTTTCAAACCCCGCTCATCAAAATCTTCAATCAGCATTGCGGTTTTGATCAACGGATATTTCCTGTGCAGGTATTGCAGTGTTCTGAAATCAAAAGACTGGATGATAACACGGTCTTCTATTTGCTTTGCCCTGACCACAGCCATTAATCCTTCTACGAATTCTGCCGGAGCCGGGTGATAGATATTATCTGTAGAAGGACTTGTTTTGGTTTCAATATTAAAAAAAGGCAGAGGCCTTTTACTTGTTATCATGTATTGTTGTACACTATCCAGCAGATCGCTTAGCAGCGGCTTATAAACGGCCAGTTTTTGTTGTTTCGGAAAACGGGGATGCGGTTTCATTCCTACCTCATACTTCTTTACTTCTTCGTAAGTCATTTTAAAAATGTTCAATGACTTTTCTTCTGCTTCTGTTACATACGAACCATCAGCCTTGGTGGTAATTTCATGATTAAAAAAAGGCTCATGTGAAAGTATCGCCTGCTTATCTTTTGTAAATACAATATCCATCTCAAGGGTCGTTACTCCCAGATCCAACGCCGTTTTCATAGCTGGAAACGTATTCTCCGGCATCAATCCACGACTACCACGATGTCCCTGCTTATCAAACAATTCAGCTAGATTTTTACTTTCAGGTGCCTTTTTTGACACATGACAGGCTACCAAAAAACAAATTACTGCAAGGGAATAGTTGAAAATTTTTTTATTCATAAATAACCCGGCAAAATTATGCGGATTATCCTTTTTAAGCGCTATTTATCTTTAAATAATTGTGAAGTCCGTAGTTTCATCTCTTCAGCGATATATTTTCCATCCGCATCCTGAGCTTCTAACTTTTGAATAATGTTCTGATAGCTTTTTTCATCACGGTTCTGACTTAGCTTAAAAACATTATCTATGTGCAGCACTTCCACTTCAAAAGCGACAATAGCTTTGGCCATACTGTGAACATACTCCTCAGGAAGATCTTCAAAATTGGCTCCTGAATAAGGATTGTTCTCAAAATGATTGGTCGTTCGCTTTAACACATCTAATAAAGCCTGTTCATCCAGAAACTTCAATACTCCTTTTGCATGCACACTCATATAGTTCCAGGTAGATCCCTGCTTTTTATCTTCATACCAACTGGCACTGACATAGGAATGTGCACCGGTAAATACTGCCAATACGTTCGGGTTATACAAAAAGGCTTTATGATGATCTGTATTCCTCATCATATGCCCGGAAAGAAAAAGCTTTCCCCGTCCGACCGGGTCATCCCCGTCCGTACCGGCACGGGCGGACGGGCGGGCATCACGTTCATCAATAAACACGGGTATTTGTGTGGCAACAGGTTTTCCGCCTTCTGAACATCCTGCTATAAAAGCGAACGGATGCTGTCGAATAAAATCTAAAACAACCTGCTGATCTTTTTCTTTGAAATAAGGTAGATTATACATCCGGCGAAATTACAATTTTCCATAAGTATTTTATAGGTGCAACGCTTTTAGACCGCCGGTTGTCAAAAAAACAAAACATTATTTATGAAGATCATTATTTTTTATACCGGTCTTTTAATAAGCTCATTTAACAGCATTGCCCAACAAAAATTACAGGAAGTAAATGCTCTTTTGCATGACGAAAGCTATATAGCCAGCTTTGGTGTCATACCGGATATAGCAACTAATGAACAGGAACGTATTCAAACACATCTTTCTTATGTAGAACAATTACTAAGAACTGCCCATGCTACTAACCTTACCAATAACCAACAGGCAAACCGCAGTTTCATACTGGATATATTACAACAATATTGGACCTGCGGAATTTTCCCAACTAATCGTGATTATCCGGATGAAAGAAAACCATGTTTTATTGATGCTGATGGAAATATTTGTGCAGTTGGCTACCTTATTGAACAAACAAAAGGACGGCAACTTGCTGAAGATATAAATGCAAAATACCAGTATGATTTTTTATTGGACATGAATGATCCCGCTATCCAAGCATGGGCTGATGAATATGGTTTAACCCTGGAAGAATGCGCCATGATACAACCGACATATGGAGCGCCACCTGCAGAGCAAACCAGCTACGCAGAAATTCAAACCGGTTATGGTGTTTCCTCCGGCCTTGTTGGCGGAACCAATATTGCTATTAATATCGCCAATCTTTCCAATCGCTTAAAGCATAACGTTGCGTTATCTTATATTGGTTTAGTGGCCGGCACTACACAGGTAATTATGGGAATAGCAAATGTAAAACGGACAAGCAGTCTACCCGTGATAAACGGATACGAAACCTACACTTCTTATAAAGCCCAAAACAATTTATCCTATGTAAATATTGCTATGGGAGCAACAACCATCGTTACCAGTGCACTCAACCTGGCCCTGCACAAAAAGATCAAAGACAAAAGAAACGCTTTTAACTTATACAGCTATCCTAACTATTGAAGCTCAGTATCCATGGGCTTATCATTTACCCGGAAAATATAGTTATCGCTGAAAAGGAAGTCACATAGCCTCATTTCTGGCAAATGTTAAACCATTGCCTGCCTATATTTATCCGTACATCAAAGAGACTTTTTAAAATGAAAAGCCTCTTTTTTTTATAAGTTAGTAATAAGAATTAATACCCTCTCGTTCTTTTCTTTCGCTGACCAGGAGCATAAGGTTTGGCAGATTTGCTTCCTGTTATTTTTTTTGCATGCCCAGGAGGAATTCTTTTTGTTTTATAATAATGATGATGATGGTGCGTACAGGAACTAAAAACAAGCACACCAAAAAGTATTGACAATAAGATTATTGTTTTTTTCATAGAGTTTGAATTAACCTGAAAAATATAAAAAAATCCTTTAAGATACAACCTCAGCTGTTTTCTCTGTTGAAATATCTGCGTTACGCATTGAAACACTTCTAACTACGAGAGCTGCAAAATCTTCAAATGCTTTTTTTGTGATCTCATCACTGCCACCCATGACCGGCATTCCTTTATCACCACCTTCCCGGATACTTTGTACCAGCGGTATCTGTCCCAGGAAAGGCAGATCATATTCATCGGCTAACCGCTTACCGCCATCTTTTCCAAAAATGTAATATTTATTATCCGGCAACTCGGCCGGAGTAAAATAACTCATGTTTTCAACCAAGCCAATAATAGGAACATTTAGCTGAGCCTGTCCAAACATGGCAACACCTTTTTTTGCATCAGCCAAAGCCACGTCCTGGGGTGTAGTAACAATGATAGCCCCGGTTACAGGAACAGTTTGCATCAGCATTAAATGAATATCACCTGTGCCGGGTGGCATATCTATAATTAAATAATCAAGTTCATCCCAATTTACATCTGAAACAAATTGTTTGATGGCACTGCTTGCCATCGGGCCCCGCCATACAACCGCATTTTTTTCATCCACCAGCAAACCAATACTCATCAGCTTGATGCCATATTTCTCCAACGGCTCTATCATCCCTTTTCCATTCACTTCTTTCATCATAGGTCTCTCCCCTCTTACGCCAAACATGATCGGCACACTGGGGCCATATATATCAGCATCCATCAATCCCACTTTAGCTCCACCCTGCGCTATCGCCACTGCCAGGTTAGCAGCAACGGTACTTTTTCCCACACCGCCCTTACCACTTACCACCGCAATCACATTTTTTACTTTAGGCAGTATCGCCCTGCTATCCGTTCGTTTTGTAGTAGTATCAGAAGTAAAATTCACTTTTACGACGGCATCTTTATTCAGGACTTTTATTGCATTGATGCAGTCATTCTTGATCTTATCCTTAAGCGGGCAGGCCGGCGTAGTAAGTACTACGGTAAATGATACATAATATTTTTCAATAACAATATCCTTCACCATATTCAGGGTCACAATATCTTTTCCCAGGTCAGGTTCCTGCACAGTACTTAAAGCTTCCAATACTTTTTCCTTCGTCATGATAGAACTAAAATTTACTTTGATTTATAAGGATCAGTGAGTCAATAAAATAATTTGCCTGACCAATCACAAAAATCCTTGTTAAAAAACGGATTAATCAACAAAGTTAAACATAACAGGGGCTATTTTGTTGGCCGAATTAAACAACTTGTACTTATTTTTGAAGCCGTGAAGAAATTTTTCCGATACTTAACCCTTGCTGCTTTTTATTTCCTTTAGCTGCCAAAGCGCAGATTGAAACAGCCCGTGATTCTGTAGTTCAGTTATATGGTGTCATCATGACAGCGGATAGCCTTGTCGGTATTCCTGCCGTCAGTGTTACGATTAAAGGCCAGAACCGCGGCACCATAACCAATGACCAGGGCGTTTTCTCTATTGTAGTGCTCAAAGGTGACCAGGTAGAATTTTCCCACGTCAGTTATAAGCCAAAGCTTATTGATATCCCCCGCAACCTGGAAGGGAACCAATACAGTGTAATTCAGTTGATGGTGCAGGACACCGTTTATCTGCCCGCAACTATTATCAGGGCAAGGCCTACTCCCGAACAATTTGCCCGTGATTTTGTCAATACCAAGATCCCCGATGATGATATTGAAATAGCCCGTCAGAATACCAGTGCTGCTAAACGGCGGATACTCATGAAAACCGTTCCCGGTGATGGCGGCGAAGCCAGCCGTATTCAATTCAACAAGATAGCCAACCGTGCTACTTACCAGGGACAGACTCCTCCTATGAATATCTTTAACCCCGCAGCCTGGGCTGATTTTATACAGGCATGGAAACGAGGAGATTTTAAGAATAAGTAATCAGAACCACGATTTGGGTGGATTAAAAAGATTTTGAGGAAATTTTATGTAGCCAGCTCTAGTGCTACTATCATCGTCCGTTGCGTCGCACACTTCAACGTTCTGTTCTTTACTCGGCAATAGCATCGCAGTTTATCCAGATGCTGAGCTTGTCGAATTGGAAGGGTCGCACATCACAGAGTTCCGTTCGCTATTCAACAGGAATTCAAATTTCATAAATCATGATACAGGCTTTACTCAGCTTTTTCATGCAATCCTTTATCTTGCAACATCTAGATTTCCCATTAATCCCAAAAATCCTATAAATCATGGTTCAGACAATTTCCGTCATCGGCGCCGGCACTATGGGCAATGGTATTGCGCATGTTTTTGCGCAGGCTGGTTTTAAAGTAACGATCGTTGATATTTCTTTGACGCAATTGGATAAAGCCGTCGCCAACATCGCTAAAAATTTTGATCGCCAGATCGCTAAAGGCCATGCAACTGAAGAGCAAAAAAAACAGGCACTGGCCAATATCAGCATCCACTCCAATATAAGTGAGGGTGTAAAAAATGCGGAACTGATAGTCGAAGCCGCTACCGAAAACGTAGAACTGAAATTGCAAATCTTTGATCAATTGGACAGGCTTGCTCCAAAAGAAGCCATTCTTGCCAGTAATACTTCTTCTATTTCTATTACAAAAATAGCGGCAGCTACCGGCCGTGCCGGCCAAGTAATCGGCATGCATTTCATGAATCCCGTACCGGTGATGAAACTGGTAGAGATCATCAATGGTTATGCTACCAATAAAGAAGTAACCGATACCATTGTAGAATTAAGCAAGCAATTAGGTAAAGTGCCTTGCGTAGTGAATGATTATCCCGGCTTTATCGCCAACCGCATCCTGATGCCCATGATCAACGAAGCCATTTACAGTTTGTATGAAGGTGTAGCCGGAGTAGAGGAAATTGATACAGTAATGAAACTCGGCATGGCTCACCCGATGGGGCCTTTACAATTAGCTGATTTTATCGGTCTGGATATTTGTCACTCCATTTTAAATGTACTGCATGATGGATTTGGCAATCCTAAATATGCTCCTTGTCCTTTATTGGTAAATATGGTGATGGCTGGTAAGCTGGGAGTAAAAAGCGGTGAAGGGTTTTATAAGTATGAAACTAGCAGTAAGGAGTTGGTGGTGAGTGAGAGGTTTAGATAAATAATTAAAGTCCGATAATGAAAAAGATCATACAGGAGCGAATTATAAAAACTGAAGAACAATTATTGTCTGAAACTGACCGAACTAACAAGCTCTGCGAAGTCTCCGACTTTGCAGGTACTATGCAATCAGACTTTGTATGATTAAAGACAAGCTGAATTTCTTACTTTCATTCCATTAATTTAAATTCATTATACTGCCATTTGCAATACAGATATTTACCTGCCCGATCGGATAAATGACACTCTATTACCTATTTATCCGTCCGTAATAATCAGTAAATTTGATAAAAGCTATTAACTCCATGACTACAACTATCATACGTAAAAAATTAGTTGACTACCTGAAAGTAGCTGATGATAAGAAAGTAAAAGCTATCTATACGATGGTTGAAGATGAAATCAATACAGCCGAAAATGACTGGGATAAAAATTTTGTAAAAGAACTTAACAGGAGGAGCAAACAATTCAAAAAAGGAAATTCGAAAGTCTACACCTGGGAAGAGACGAAGAAGGCAGCTATTGAAAAAGTCAAAGCAAAAAGAAAATAATGGGCTTCCCTTACCGTTTCAACGAGCAAGCTCATGAAGAATATATTGAAACCTATGGCTGGTATGAAGAAAAACAAGCAGGGCTAGGTGATAGGTTCATGAATTCTGTAGAAAAGCGTTTACAACAAATCAGTGAACATCCTGAATATTTTGGAAAGCGAAGGAATAATCGCTTCAGAGAAGCCAAAGTTGAATACTTCCCTTACATGATTGTATATGAGTTCCTAAAACAAAAAGGGGTTATTCATATCGCAGCCATTTATCACAGTAGCCGAAGAGAAGGCGGCAAATACAGAAGAACGTCGTAATCAATGCTGCATCAAAGCAAGAACCTGCGAGGTCTCCGACTTCGCAGGTTCTATGCCATCAGACTTTGTCTGATTAAAAGACAAGCTGAATTTCTTATTTTCATTCAATGAAGTCAAATTCATTAAAAGAACTGGTTGGCGATACGGATATCTACCTGCTTGACCAGATCATGAAAGGCCGGTACCAGCAAACAGATAAAATATTAGATGCCGGTTGCGGAACGGGAAGAAACCTGCATTGGTTTTTAAAAGAAAATAGAGATGTCTATGGTATTGACCAGAACCCGGTTTCAATTAACAAATTAAAAACTGCTCATCCTTTATTACCTGCAGACAGGTTTCTGTTATGCCCAGTTGAAAATCTTCCTTTTGAAAATAATTTCTTTGATCATGTTATCAGCAGTGCTGTATTACATTTCGCCAATAGCATTTCGCAGTTTCAAGGTATGCTGGCAGAAATGGTCCGGGTGCTGAAACCAGGTGGTTCTCTGTTTATCCGCATGACATCTGATATAGGTATTGAAGATAAAGTGAAACCGTTTGGGGATGGAGTTTATATTATCCCCGATGGATCGAAACGTTTTCTGTTAACTAGAACATTATTAGCTGATATACCAAACAAATATCCTTTATCATTCATTGAACCATTCAAAACGGTAAACGTCGATGATATACGTTGTATGAGTACCCTGGTATTGCAAAAAGAACATTAATATTAAATACACTCGTGTTATGAAATGTCCTTCAACCAATTTGCTAGTTGCTTTTAGCTATCTGCTCATAACTATAATGTCGGGATGCAGAGCAAGTGCACAATCAACAAACGACAAACCGGTTCGCATAGCCGTAGCAGGAATAACACATGGCCATGCAGGATTTATTTTAGGAAGAAAGCCTACACCGGATATTGAACTGGTTGGAATTTATGAACCCAATACCGACTTAGCCAGGCGTTATGCTAAGTCATTTGGCATAAGTACTGAGTTGTTTTATACTGATATGAATAAAATGTTAGAAACAATAAAACCCGAAGCGGTGGTAGCTTTTGGTTCTATTTACGAACATATGGCTGCAGTAGAAGCCTGCGCACCGAAAGGTATACATGTAATGGTGGAAAAACCACTGGCCACTAATCTTGCTCATGCCCAAAGAATGGAAGGACTAGCTAAAAAATATAAGATCCACCTGCTCACCAATTATGAAACGTCCTGGTATCCAACAACAGAAAAAGCCTATCAACTGGCCAATGATAGTAATTATATGGGGGCGATAAAAAAAGTGGTGATTCATGATGGTCATAAAGGGCCCAAAGAAATTGGCGTGAATAAAGAATTCTTAGACTGGCTCACGGATCCGGTACAAAATGGTGGAGGTGCATTAATTGACTTTGGTTGCTATGGCGCTAACTTAATGACGTACCTGATGCGTGGAGAAGAACCCATTTCAGTGACAGCCATTACCCAACAATATAAACCTGCTATTTATCCAAAAGTGGATGATGAAGCAACCATTATCGTTATCTATCCTTCAGCACAATGTATTATCCAGGCATCCTGGAACTGGCCGTTTAGCCGGAAGGACATGGAAGTATATGGCGAAACTGGTTATGCTATTGCTGTAAATAATACAACGCTGCGTTTACGAAATAAGGAATCAGAACCAGAGAAATCAATACAACTTACTGCAAAAGAAATGGGCGTTTATGAAGATCCTATCTCCTACTTCGCTGATGTAGTAAGAAAGAAAATACAAGTACCTAAAAACGGTCTTTATTCTTTAGAAAATAATATAATGGTTTGTAAAATTTTAGAGTCTGCAAGAGAATCGGCTAAAACGGGTAAAACAATATTTATAAAACAATAAATAAGCCGGAGGTATACATTTTCCACCCTGAATTATTTATTGCACAATAAACATTTGGGAATAGTATATAACCAGGAGACCACGTTGAATGAACTTTATTTCACGACAACATTGTGAAAAGCTCATCCCTTAACTGATGCTGAGTTTGATTATATTTTCTCCATTTCAGCTATTGTTCCTTTGCCAATAAAACTCATAAACAGTAGTGAAACCGGAACCTCAATCGGCGATATTTACTTTCTGGTGCCTGGCATTGCTGGCAACGTACAAAGCAAATGCAGCGATGGCCAGATCTTTCAACATGTTAGACAGGGTCGCCTGGCTGTTTTCAACACTGCTTGCATCCCTGAAATTTGGATAGTGAATCGTAATAACAAAGATCAACAACAAAGCAGCAAGCAAATAGCCAGCCAGCGCTACAAACCGATTAGTAATAAATGCCAAAGCCGCCAGAATGAACGCTACACCTACTATATAAACCCACTTATCACCTCCGGGAAGATAGGGAGGAACGAAATTTGCAAAAATATCCGGATGCCGGAAATGTTGAATACCAAAGATGATCATTACAATAGCCAATAGCCAAATGGCAATACGGGAAATAATGTGTTGATTCCTATGATTCATAAAAGAGCTTTTTTTGTAGTTTTAAGTTACATACTTTCCCCCATTAAACAACTGCTTTTTTTTCACAGCTGTTAGTATTTATAATACCAGGATTGTGTGCAATGCCCCTATTATGAGTAAACACGTTTATAATTTCCCTACTTCTATTCCCCGCAAATCTTTTAATTTATACAATACTTCATCCAGCCTGTATTTGGGAATGCCCATTTGCAAAGAGCAAAACAGATTCATCTCCTGTTTTACTACCAGGCAATCAAATTGTTTGCTGATCGTCATTACATCATTCATCTGCGTATAATCAAATTGCACCCGGTAATGAACTAGAACAGGCTTCTGTACCAATGGTGTAATCTGCAAAGCAAGTGAAGCGGCTGTTTTGTAAGCATTGATCAACCCCGGAACGCCTAACAACGTGCCGCCAAAATAACGGGCAACAACGATCAAAACATTTGTTGCCTGCTTGCTGTCTATCTGTCCCAGGATAGGCCTTCCTGCTGAGCCGGAGGGTTCGCCATCGTCGCTTACACGATATGTTGTTCCATCCAAACCGATCCGGTAAGCGAAGCAATGATGCGTAGCCTTTGGGTGTTCCTTTTTTACTGCAGCAAGCTTTTCCTTAAAATCGTTTGTATCTGTTATAGGAAAAGCGAAGCCTATAAATTTGCTACCCTTATCTTTAAATTCAGCAACAGAAGGTTGTTCAATAGTATAATAGTAGTCAGGAGTCGTTGATCGTAAGCCTGGAGTCATTTTACTTCGGTTTAAAAATTTCAATGCTATCACTCTCCAATTTTATTTCATTTTCTTTTATAGCTCCTTTTAGAAACGGAGCATGGAGACCATCCTTTACAAGTTGATTATCGGCTAGTGTCAACCCGTTATTACTAATTATCCTTGCCTCATCCCACAAACCCTCGTCAATAAAAGACTGTAGTAATTTTGCGCCTCCTTCTACCAAAATGCTTTGGATATTCAATTTGTACAA
>CAMLEX010000020.1 GCA_946479055.1 uncultured Bacteroidota bacterium
CATGATTCCCATCAATCGGTTTTATTACCAGCGGATAGCCCAATCTTTCGATGGCATTATCTAACCCTTCTTCTGTACGTATTACCACACCTTTTGGTACAGGTACTTCCGCAGCTTCCAGCAAGTTCTTGGTTTCCTCTTTATCACCGGCTATATCAACAGCGATGTTGGATGTAGTAGAAGCTATGGTAGCACGGATTCTTTTTTGATGCACACCGTAACCCAACTGTACAAGACTTTGTTTATTCAATCGGATATAAGGAATACCTCTTTTTGCCGCTTCATCTACTATGCAACCGGTAGAAGGACCCAATCTTGTATCTTCCCTGATCTCTCTCATTTCCTGGATATCTTCATCCAGGTTGTAATCCGATCCGTCAACCAATGCCTGTGCTATTCTTACTGCTGCCTTAGCTGCGTATACACCGGCATCTTCTTCCATATAATCAAATATCACAAAGTAAACTCCTACTTTTTCGCCGGTGCTACGGGTTCTTCCAAAGCCACAATCCATCCCCGCCAATGTTTGAATTTCTAAAGCTATATGTTCTATTACATGGCCCATCCAGGTGCCTTCCTCTACACGACTAAAAAAACCGCCGGGCACACCTTCGCTGCAACGATGTTCATATAAAGTAGGTAGTAATGCCTCCAGCCGCTGGCGAAACCCTTCTATTGAATGGGTAGGACGTTGTTCCATTTCTTCCAGGTCCAGTTTCATCTGTATCAGTTTGGGACGTCGCACACTCCAGTAATTCGGACCTTTCAATGCTTTTATTTCCAGAATTTTCATACACAGTTGCTTTTGTCGGAAGTTAGTTTTTTTCTTTTATGTTGCCAACTATAGTAACGCTGTTCATCGTCCCTTGCGACGCTCCGTTCATCGTTCTGTTCTTTACTCAACAAGGTGTCGCAGTTTATCCAGACATTGAAAGTGGGAGGGGTCACACTCTTGCGCTGTATTAATTCTACTAAGCCATCCTTTTTTAATCTCTTTTTTCAGCAGGAGCAGTGATTTTTTTTTGTGTACAATAAAATAAATAGACTTGCTTAAACAATCAAAGATTCTTTCTTTTGTCTTACATCCTTTCTGTTCAAAGGCAGGATATTCACATCTCTTAATTTCTTGCCTTTCAGTTAAATTGTTTTTCTATTACATTTGTTGCTTATCAAAGTTGTATGAATGACCCATCCTAAAGGAAAACTAATAGCCATCGGCGGAGCAGAAGATAAAGGTACTAACCTTGAAACAGGTGATATTTATCGTAATAATCTTAACTTTTTTGAATTGGGTATTCTTCGCCGTGTGGTGGAAGAAGCTGGAGGGCCTTCGTCCCGTATTGAGATCATCACTACTGCTTCCATGATCCCTTATGAAGTAGGAGAAAATTATCTGAATGCATTTGGAAAGATCGGTTGTACCAATGTAGATGTCATGCATATCCGCAACCGGCAGGATACAACAAAAAAAGAATACCTCGAACGCATCCGCAATTGTGATGCCGTCATGTTCAGTGGTGGAAATCAATTGCGCCTTAGTGCTACCGATGGTGGTACAGAGTTTCTTCGTATTATGAAACAACGTTACCAGGAAGAAAATTTTCTTATTGCAGGTACCAGCGCTGGTGCAATGGCGATGGGCCATACAATGATCTATGAGGGCAATGCAACCAGGGCGCACCTGAAAGGCGAAGTAAAACTTACCACAGGTCTTGCTTTTATAAACTCATTGATCATTGATTCGCATTTCGAAAAAAGGGGACGGTTCGGCCGTTTGGTACAGGCGGTTGCAGGTAATCCCGGGGCGATAGGTATTGGCCTGGGAGAAGACACCGGTATGCTGATAACAGGTGCCAATAAAATGGAAGCCATTGGTAGCGGCCTGGTAGTAATCATTGATGGGCATGACATAATGCATTCTAATATTGCAGATATACCGGATGGTAATCCTGTTAGCATTGAAAACCTGAAAGTACATTTCTGTGAAAAAGGGAATGGCTACCTGATTGCAGATCGAAAATTTTTACCGGAAGCTACTGAAGGCGCTGTTATTAAAAAACAGGTGGATGTGGAATGAAAACCAAGTGGTAAAAGAGAAAAAGAGATTGAGCAATGATAAGCCACTGTTAACTGTCATCTGTCAACTTTCTTCCGTTGCTTTATTCTTTAATGGAATAAGTTGTTGCAATAAATCAGAAACCTCTTTGGGTTTATTAATTGATATCAGATGCGTACCACCGGTTATTTTGAAATCAGCTTTTACGTAACGGCAGGGGAGTAGTTTGTCTGCTGTGCCATGAATATGCAGGACATTCGATGGTATTGCTGTTTCTTTCCAATTTAGAATAGCACCAATGGCCCATTTTAAAAACGCCGGGTTAGAATCCGCTATAATATCACGAAGTAATTTTTTTTGTTCTTTTTCTTTTACTCCCAGTATCCAGTGTAAAGGAGCATTCTTTATCAATACTTCCGGCAGCCACTTATATACAGGAAGGTATTTTGCCAGTCGCAGATAAGCTGGAAATTCATCGGAAGATTTATTGCTTGCTATTATGATTGCTTTCATCAGGGGGTCGGCCTTTGCCATTTCAGTTGCAAGCATACCGCCAAACGATACCCCAACAACAACAGGGTGTTCGTCCTTTATTTGCTGACGAAGGCGTAATGCATAGCTTTCAAGCGATTCATTTTCTAATGTACTTATCCAGTCAATGAATATGGGTTGGCAAAACGATAGATCAAGGAATGAAAATGCCCGTTTATCCGCACCCAGTCCGCTTATAAAAAATACTTTTTGCATAAAAAAGCTGTTGTTACACAGCTTTTATAAGGTAATAGTTCTTTTTTCCTTTCTGCACCAGTAAATACTTTTCATGAAGTAATAAATTATTGTCAACGGTAAACTGTACGCTGTCGACTTTTTTCCTGTTAATACTTACTCCACCTCCTTGCACCATTTTTCTGGCTTCGCCTTTACTTGTAAAAATGCCTGTATCAGCCAAAAGAGAAACAACATCAATGCCAGCTTCAATTTTAGCTTTTGTGAAATCAGATTTAACAATGCCTTCCATACTTTCCAGGTCTTCTATACTTAAACTTTCTGCAGGAGCAGATTGGTCAGCGAATAGTTTTTCTGTTGTTGCGATTGCTTCTTCTAATGCAGATCTTCCATGTATAAATTCAGTTACCCTCTTTGCTAATTGGTTCTGTATAATTCGTTTACTTGGATTTCCTTTATGCTCTTCAATAAAAACATCAATATCTGTTTTGCTAAGGAAAGTAAAAATCTTTATCCATTTCTCGGCATCATTATCACTCGCATTTAACCAAAACTGGTAAAATTGGTAAGGAGTTGTTAGTCTTGCATCAAGCCAGATATTGCCTTTTTCTGTTTTTCCAAATTTTCCGCCATCAGCTTTTTTTATCAATGGACAGGTAAAAGCAAATGCTTCACCGCCAGCTTTTCTTCTCACCAGTTCAGTACCGGTAGTGATATTGCCCCACTGATCACTACCACCCATTTGCAGTTTGCAGTTTTTGTTTTTGTACAACCAATAAAAGTCATATCCCTGCATCAGCTGATACGCAAATTCAGTATAACTCATTCCTACCTCTCCTTCTATTCTTTTCTTTACACTGTCTTTCGCCATCATATAGTTGACAGTAATATGTTTACCGGTATCTCTTAAAAACTCAATGAAAGAAATATTTTTAAACCAATCGTAATTATTGGCCATTTCTGCGGCGTTCGGTTTGGTGGAATCAAAGTCGAGGAATTTTTCCAATTGGCTTTTTACACCTGCAATATTTTTGTCCAGCGTAGCTTCGTCTAGCAGGTTTCTTTCTTCACTTTTTCCGCTAGGATCACCTACCATGCCGGTAGCTCCGCCAACCAGGGCAATGGGTTTGTGACCGGCTTTTTGAAGATGAACCAGTAAAAGTATCGGTACCAGGCTCCCGATATGGAGGCTTTCGGCAGTGGGGTCAAAGCCGATATAGGCGGTAGTCATTTCCTTTTGTAGTTGCTCCTCTGTTCCGGGCATAATATCCTGGATCATCCCTCTCCAGCGCAATTCTTCGATTAGGTTCATTCGTTTATATCAAATTTTGCGACAAAAGTAAGGCAGATCAAGAAAGGAGACCTGCAAATACAATATTTTTCTAACCCATTCGTTTTCAGTCGTTAGGTTTTTCACTATGTATATCTATGATTTTACAGAGCGAAAGATTAGTTTTACAGGCGGCTTACCCCTGTAAAAATGAGGCCTTATTAATTGCTTATAAGAAAATTATCCGAATGAAGTCGTTCAGATTTTGCGTGACCCTGTTTGCAATCTTTATCTCCGTCGCTGCCAAAGCGCAGTTTCGTAAATATTCCAACGAATTTTTAAATATTGGAGCAGGAGCCCGGGGCTTATCAATGGGTAGTGCCCAGGTTGCTTCTGTAAATGACGGTACAGCCGGTTATTGGAATCCCGCAGGCCTGGTGGGCGTGAAAAATAACACGCAAGTCAATATCATGCATGCAGAATATTTTGCCGGCATTGGGAAATATGATTTTGCGAGCATTGCATTTCCCGCGGCTAACAATAAAAGAACTTTTGCCATTACAGGACTTCGGTTTGCAGTTGATGATATTATGAACACTTTGTTCCTGGTAGAACCGGATGGGTCTATTAATTATAATAATATCCAGGCTTTTTCATCAGCCGATTATGCTTTTCTCCTCTCATTTGCTCAAAAATTGAAGGACACCGAAAAAAAGAAAGTTCAGTTTGGTATTAATGCAAAAGTGATTCACCGGAATGTTGGCAAGTTTGCTAAGGCCTGGGGTTTTGGCATTGATGCAGGTTTGCAGATACAACAAGGAAAATGGCGGTTTGGCGTTACCGGGCGTGATATTACTACCACATTCAATGCATGGTCTTTTACGTTTACTGAAAGAGAAAAAGAAGCTTTATATCTAACCAATAACGAGATTCCTGTAAAGTCAACAGAGATGACGGCGCCACGGCTTGTATTGGGAGTCGCCCGTGATTTTCAATTAAGTAAAAAAACGAGCCTGCTCGCCGAAGCAAATCTGGATCTGACATTCGATGGTCAGCGCAATACATTGTTAAGTGCGGATCCGGTAAGTGCCGATCCAAAATTGGGATTGGAATTAAATGTAAACAATGTGTTCTTCCTTCGTGGCGGCATCAACAATTTTCAAAAAGCATTAGCGGATGGCGATACGCTGAACCAGAAAAAAGTTTGGATATACCAGCCAAGTGCGGGAGCTGGGTTTAAAATTCAGAGTGTGACCGTTGACTATGCTTTTACCAACCTGGCCAATCAATCCAATCCTTTATTTACACACGTATTTTCTTTGCGCCTGGATATGGTTGATGCAAAAAATAAGAATAAGAAAAAGAAAAAATAATCTGTACTATAAACACTGTTTCATGAAACGAATTTTACTTTTATTGTTAATCGCTTTTTCGTTGTCAGCGGGAGCGCAGGTTTACAATAATGAATGGATCGATTATAATAAGACATATTATAAATTCAAGGTAGCTACTACAGGTTTATACAGAATTTCTCAGACTGCGCTGGCATCCATGGGGCTTGAGAATACAAACGCTGATTATTTTCAATTATGGAGAAATGGGAAACAGATACCTCTTTATACCTCTGTTCAAAATTCGGTGTTTGGGACAAACGACTATATTGAATTTTGGTGTGAAATGAATGACTGCAAAGCGGATAATCCTTTATACCGCGAACCGTATTACCATATTAGTGATAAATACAGTCTTCAATCAGATACGGTGGCTTTTTTTCTTACAGTCAATCCTTCGGGAGCTAATTTAAGACTGGCGCCAACCGCTAACAATATATCGGGTAATACGCTTCCTGCCGAGCCCTTTTTCATGTATACCACAGGAAATTATTATAAAAATGCGATCAATATTGGTAGGCAGGAGTTGGTAGGCAGTTCATATACTTTTTCGTCTTCTTACGATGCTGGCGAGGGTTGGACAAGTGGAAACATTGCTACAGGCGCATCTGTAACATATAGTCTGACTAACATACGTCCGTATTCAGGAACGGGGGCACCTGATCCTATAGTTACACTAAATGCTGCAGGCAATGCGGTAAATCCAAGAAGTTTCAGGGTTAGGTTAAATGGAGATTCCATTTTAGGGCAAACCATGGATTATTATGAATATTCTAAAGTATCAAGGTCAGTCCCCGTTTCGCTGATTAGCAGCGGCAGTGCCAATTTCCAGGTTACGAATTTATGTGCAGCAGCGGGAGATCGCATGGTAATTGGCCAAATTGAATTCACCTATCCGCGTCAGTTTCATTTTGGAGGCGCCAGTAATTTTTATTTTGAATTGCCGGCTAATACTGCCGGAAACTATCTGGAAATAACGGGGTTTACTTATAGCGGAGGATCTCCTGTTTTATATGATCTCACTAACGGGAAAAGGTATGAGGCCTCCGGAACCGCTTCACTATTAAAAATTGTCTTACAGCCATCGGCGGTTGACAGACAATTAGTATTAGTCAGTGAGGCACCGGCTAACATAAAACAAATTACATCTTTTGAGCAACGTAATTTTATAGACTATAAGCTTGCAACAAATCAAGGAGATTTTCTGATCATTACTCATTCTTTATTGGCAGGAAATGCAGGAGGAATTGACCCGGTGGGAGATTACAGGAGTTATCGCAGTTCTGCGAACGGAGGAAGTTATAATGCAAAAGTGTATTTGATTGATCAGTTAGAAGATCAGTTTGGATTAGGGATAAAAAAGCATCCGTTGTCTATCCGTAATTTTTTAAGATGGGCAAGAGCTAACTATGCTTCTCCATTAAAAAGCATATTAATAATTGGAAAGGGAGTTATATATACTCAATACCGCACATCTCAAAATAATCCAGATATTGAAAAGCTCAATTTAGTGCCAACTTTTGGTAATCCGGCCTCGGATAATTTGTTAAGTGCCGAAGGAAACAGTTCAGTTCCCCTTACGCCTATTGGCCGTATATCGGCTATTAATAAGGATGAAATTGCGATTTACCTCAACAAAGTGAAAGAGTATGAACAAAACCAAAAAATATCTTCTTCAGTTATAGCTGACAAAGCCTGGATGAAAAACGTGGTTCATGTTACAGGTGCAAGTGACAATAACACATCGGATATACTTTTAGGAGCGTTAAATGGACATAAGCGGATTATTGAAGATACTTTTTACGCCGGCAATGTTGAAACATTTACCAAAAATTCTGCTGACGCTGTTCAGCAGGTAGCGAGTACACGCCTAAGTAACCTTTTTAAACAAGGGATTGGGATACTTACTTATTTCGGGCACTCTTCTGCAAGTACATTGGAATTTAACCTGGATAATCCTCAGAATTATGATAACCAGGGAAAATATCCGGTATTTATTGTTATGGGATGTAATGCCGGAAGCTTTTTCAATTTTAATGTGGCAAGATTTTCAACAAAAGAGACCATATCGGAAAAATTTGTATTGGCAAAAGATCGGGGAGCCATTGCTTTTCTTGCCAGTACCCATCTGGGAATAGTTCATTACCTCGATATCTATAATACCCGTATTTACCGGTCTATGTCCACAACCCGTTACGGAGCAACATTAGGTGAAATAATGGATGAGGCGATCAGACAGGTTTTTGTTTCAACAACTGAGAACGATTTTTATGCCCGGTTTCAATGCGAACAATTTACGCTTCATGGAGACCCTGCTATAAAACTATATCATTTTGACAAACCGGATTATGTTATAGAAGAACCGCTCGTAAAAGTTTCTCCTTCATTTATCACCGTTTCAGCATCCGAATTTAAAGTAAATGCCAGTTTTGTGAATATGGGCAAAGGGGTTAATCAGGACATTGTGGTTGAGTTAAAGCGTACTTATCCGGATCAATCAGTTGAAGTAATCAGGAAGGATACAATAGCTTTTACAAAGTTCAGGGATTCTCTTTCCTATACTATCCCGATCGTTCCTACAAGAGATAGGGGGTTGAATAAAATAACGGTAACTATCGATGCAGGAAATGCTGTTGACGAACTTTATGAGACAAATAATTCTGTTACAAAAGATGTTTATATAATTGAAGAGGATGCAAAACCCATTTATCCCTATAATTATTCTATCATAAATCAACAGGATATAAAATTGGTAGCATCTTCGGCCGATCCATTTGCTCCGGCGCATGAGTACAGGATGGAAATGGATACGACAGAATTATTTAATTCATCACTCAAGGTTTCCCGTTCAATTAATACTACAGGTGGAGTTTTCGAATTTGCTCCCGGTATAACATTTATTGATAGCACAGTTTATTACTGGAGGGTTGCACCCGCAGTTAGTGTCGGTGAGCCGGTATGGAATAGTTCTTCTTTTCAATATATTGCGAACGGTAATTCCGGGTTTTCACAAGCGCATCATTATCAGTTTTTAAGAAATATCTACAACCAAATTGAATATGATGAAACCCGTAAATTTCAATTTGCCCCAAAAGAATTTGACGTTTCGGTAAGTTCTGGTATCTATCCGCATGCGGGCCAGACATCTCAGTTTAAATTGGCAATTAATGGGGAAGCTGTTCAGGAAGGCTTATATGGCCCTTTAAATGTGAACAAAGATGTTCTTAAATTTTATATTATAGATAGCAAAACATTTTTGCCATGGAAAAACATTAGTATGGGATCATCCGGCTTGTATGGTAGTATCAATCCTACTCCTATAAATGGAACTGTAAAACCTGGGTTTTTCCAATTTGATATTTCTACTACAGCTGCCAGAGTAAAGGTGATGAACTTTATCGATCTTATTCCTGAAGGCGATTTTGTGATCATTGCGAATAGTCCTTATTCGTCTACTGTTTTACCGTCTGTATGGCTTGATGATACAACCACTTTGGGCTCAGGAAATTCATTATTTCATAAAGTGTACAATCTGGGTTTTTCTAATCTTTCTTCAATGACTTCATTTGTTCCATTTGTTTTTGTGGCCCAAAAAGGTAATTCAACGGCAATCAGGCAAATAATCTCTCCAGTTGCTCCTGAAGTTATCACAACTTCATTTGTGTTAACGGGAATAAATTCAGGAGGATCCTTTGTATCCGAAGTGCTTGGTCCGGCGAAACATTGGGGATCCTTATATTGGACAGGCCATTTTTCAGAAGCAGGGGACCCTGATTCGGTCTTTGTTCAGGTACTTGGTTTAAAAACAAATGGAGGCGTTGATACACTTATTGCTTCTTATACTCCGGATGTGACAATTCCTGTTGATTGGATAGACGCTTCGGTTTATCCAAATTTGAAGCTTAAAATGACTACTATTGATACAGTTAATTATACTCCTTATCAGTTAGGATATTGGATGCTAACGTATACTCCCGTTCCTGAAGGAGCCATTGCTCCTAATCTTTATTTTACTACAAAAGACACAGCGACAATAGGAGAAACAATTGATTTCGGGATTGCATTTAAGAATGTAAGTAAACTGGACTTTGATAGTGTGAAGGTTAAATTCGCCATCACTGATAAGAATAATGTAGAAAGTATTGTCCCAGTTCCAAGACAGAAGAGGCTGTTACCGACAGATACGCTCAAATTAAATGTGCCCATAGATACAAAATCTTTATCCGGCGATAATACAATTTTTATAAATTTTAACCCCGATAATGATCAACCGGAACAACATCTTTTTAATAACTATGCGTTCAGAAATCTATATGTAATCCCTGATAGCCTCAACCCTGTAATGGATGTTACTTTTGACGGCACACATATTTTAAATAAGGATATCATTTCGGCTAAACCAAGGATACTTATTAAGCTCAGTGATGAAATGCAATCATTATTATTGAATGATACAAGTCTTATAAGGGTTAGTGTAAGATACCCTGACGGAGATATCCGACGATTCGCTTTTAATAACAATGACACTTTACAATTTGTACCAGCCGGACAGGACGATAATTCAGCTAGTGTCAATTTCACTCCGTATTTTCCTGAGGATGGGGAATATGAACTGATCGTAACCGGAAAGGACCGTAGTGGAAATTTCGCTGGCAATAGTCAATATAAGGTTTCCTTCACGATCATCAATAAGCCGATGATCTCAAACATGCTCAATTATCCCAATCCATTTACTACTTCTACAGCCTTTGTTTTTACTGTTACAGGATCAGAAGTACCTCAAAACATCCGGATACAGGTATTAACCATCACCGGCAAAATTGTAAGAGAGATTACAAAGGATGAACTGGGACCTTTGCATATTGGCCGGAATATAACGGAATTTAAATGGGACGGCACCGATCAATATGGACAAAAATTGGCAAATGGTATTTATTTGTATAGGGTGATAACCAATCTTAATGGTAAATCGCTGGATAAGTACAAGGCTAAAGACGATAATACTGACAAGTATTTTAATAAGGGATATGGTAAAATGTACCTGATGCGATAAGTAAGTGTAAGATTTTATAAAAAAAATTCAATACGGGGCCAGCGAAGGCCCTGTATTTTTTTATTAACTAAAGCAAAATTTGAATTGTTATTTTTGCGGTTTATTGACGGCGTAAGGTGTAAGAAATTTAGTGTTTGTTAATTAGTGATTCTATTATGGCAAAGATTGGTATCAATATAGCAACCGGCAGTTTACAGCAGAAGGAAATGATAGTGGGAATAGATCTTGGCACTACGAACAGTCTTATTGCCATTATTCATCCCGAAAGTAAGAAACCAGTTGTTCTGAAAGAGCATGATGGTAATGCGCTGGTTCCTTCAGTTATTCATTTTGATAATGCTGGTTCTGCAACCGTTGGCGATGCAGCCAAAAACAAATTGATAACCGAACCGCATAATACTATTTTTTCAGTTAAAAGACTGATGGGAAAGTCGTATAATGATGTTCGTGAACATACACCCTTTTTCAGCTACAAAATAATTGATGATAATACTGATAGTCTGGTTAAGGTTAAGGCTACAGATAAATTTTATTCGCCTATGGAATTGTCTTCTTTTATTTTAAAAGAGTTAAAAAACAGGGCAGAGCATATATTAAAAACGCCAGTGAGTAAAGCTGTGATTACTGTTCCTGCTTATTTTAATGATGCACAACGTCAAGCAACAAGAGATGCGGGTAAACTGGCAGGTTTGGATGTGCTTCGTATAATTAATGAACCTACTGCTGCCAGCCTTGCTTATGGCATGGGGCTGAAAAAAAATGAGATCGGAACTATAGCAGTTTATGATCTTGGAGGTGGGACTTTTGACATTTCCATACTTCGTATTGATGGAGGTGTATATGAAGTGCTTTCTACCAATGGCGATACTTTTTTGGGCGGTGATGATTTTGACACGGCTATTGTAAATTATTGGAAAAATAATTTGGGTATTGCGGAACAAGAATTTTTGGAAAACAAGAGCCTTGCACAGGAATTTCGTTTGAAGGCAGAAGAAGCTAAAAGACAGCTGAGTTCTTTTGATTCCTTTTTTAGTAAAGTATCTCAGTATGAAATAACGCTGACAAAAGGAAAATTTGAAGAACTTGTAAAACCATTGGTTAACCGGACTCTGGTCTGTTGTAAAAATGCATTAAGTGATGCGGAATTGACAAATAGTGATATTGATGACGTAATAATGGTAGGCGGCTCTGTACGGGTTCCGTTGGTGAAAAAAGTAGTCAGTGAGTTTTTTGATAAGGAATTAAATGATTCGTTAAACCCTGATGAAGTTGTTGCATTGGGAGCTGCCGTGCAGGCAGACATACTGGCAGGTAATAATAAAGATCTTCTTTTACTTGATATTACGCCGTTATCGTTAGGAATAGAAACGATGGGAGGGTTGATGGATATCCTGATTCCCCGTAATTCAAAAATACCTTCAAAAGTTGCAAGACAATATACCACGCAGAAAGATGGTCAGAGTAGTATGCGGATATCTGTATTCCAGGGTGAAAGAGATTTGGTAAAGGATAACCGTAAACTTGCCGAGTTCAATTTTAGAAATATTCCGGGAATGCCAGCAGGATTACCGAAAGTTGAGGTTTCTTTTCTCATTAATGCAGACGGGATACTGGTGGTAAAAGCGAGAGAATTGCGAAGCGGAGTTGAACAAACTGTTGAAGTAGAACCGCAGTATGGGCTAACTGATGAAGAAGTTGAAAAAATGTTACTTGATTCAGTTAATTATGCAAATGAAGATATGAAATTAAGGGCATTGCTGGAAGCAAGAACAGAAGCAGGGCAGTTAATTAATGCTACTAACAGTTTTATTAAAAAAAATAAGTCTTTTCTCACTGAAGAAGAAATAAAGACTACAATAGAGACTGTAGTTAGTCTGCAGGTTGTTTTGATGTCATCTGATAAAGATGCAATACATACGAAAATTAAAGAATTGAATGATCTTTCGCGGCCTTATGCGGAAAGATTAATGGATCAGGCAATTGGAAAAGCAATGAAAGGAAAGAGGTTGTAAAGACTCAATGGCATGAAAAGACAGTTTTATTATCCTCAGCTAGACTCAATCCGCGGATTATCATTTCTTAGTATATTTATCTACCATTCAATTCACCCGGCTTTTGGCGATGGATTTCTTAGTTTGTTTATCAAATATTTATATCATCAGCTTGAATTGGCAATAGATGTATTCTTTGTTCTTTCTTCTTTTTTGCTTACAAGGATAGGAATTGTTGAGTATGAAAAAAATGGTAATTTTTCTTTCAAGAATTTTTTTACAAGAAGAGCTCTCAGAATATGGCCATTATATTATTTGTTGATGTTTTTCTCGTTTGTTCTTTTCCCAATATTTGCGGAAAGCGCAGGGGTTTCAATGAGCTTACCCAATTATAGTTTTTATCTTTTATTTATTTCTAATTTCTATACCATTGATCATGTTTTTTTCCTACGAATATTGTGGACTCTTTCCGTCGAAGAGCAATTTTATTTGTTACTTGGGATAAGCCTTAAGTTCTTTGCAAGGTATTTAATGAAAATTTTCATAGTCTTTATTATAGTCAGTATAGCCTTTTCAATTTTTTATGGAGGTTATTTTCATTCTCTTACCTACTTTTTTGATTTTGCTGTTGGAGGAATTGCTGCCATCTTATTTTCCAAAAAAAATAAATATGTATGGTGGCTGGGAAATTTAGTGGGCTGGAAAAAGGTGGTTTTTTATTCTTTTTTACTTTTTCAATTTTTTATATTTTACATAATTGAAACAATAAATAACAGTAACTGGGATGAGCTAATTAACAGATACTTATTTGTCGTGTACATAGCATTTTTTATTGTCGAACAATTAATTAATAAAAAAAGAATAACAATATTTGAAAAGAACAAGGCCTTGATATTTACAGGTAAAATTTCTTATGGATTATACTGCTTTCATGGTATGGCCATTACTGGTATTGCTATTGGTCTGAAACATTTTCAGTTAAACATATCTCAATATATTACAGCGCTAATTGTGTTTTTCGTAAACTATGCCTGCGCTACAATCAGTTATACTTTTTGGGAAAAACCTTTTTTGAAATTAAAGGATAATATCAGAAGGATTTAAACAATTGCAGGGTTGGATAAATTGTGAGATCTCAGGATATACTTCCCCAGCATATCAAATTCTAAATTAACAACCGAACCTTTGGCAATTTCTTTCATATTGGTGTGCTCAAAAGTATATGGAATGATAGCTACCGAAAAACTGTTCTTTGTTACATTAAATGCAGTCAGGCTGATGCCGTTTACACAGATAGATCCTTTTTCAATGATCAGCTCAGCGAATTTTTCAGGAAATTCAATTTCAAATTCCCAACTGCCGTTCTTTTCAATTCTGTTTATACAAATGCCTGTTGTGTCCACATGGCCTTGTACAAAATGACCATCCAGCCGGCCATTTAGCGGCAGGCAGCGTTCAATATTTACCAAACTCCCGGCAATCCAGCTTCCCAAAGTTGTTTTTTGAAGCGTCTCATCAATTGCAGTTACCCTATGAAGTGATCCTTTTATTTCTTCAACCGTCAGGCATACGCCATTGTGACTTACACTTTGGTCTACCTTAAATTCTGGAGAAAGTGACGATTTAATCCAAAAAGTTCGGTTTAAACCATTGATAATAATGTCTTTTACAAGGCCTGTCGTCTCAATAATACCGGTAAACATGACGCAAATCTAAGAGATAATGTAAAGAAAATAGGGTGCCTATTAATACGGATTTGCTCTTTTTTGATTTGTCCCAGGCTTGGATTAAAAATTTTGAGTCTCAAACTTTTTAAACTTTGAACTATTCCCCTATCTTTGCCGTCCTAAAAACATACCAGGGAGGTATTTACTATGTTAATTATTGATTCAAAAGATTGTGAAAACATCGACAAAGCACTTAAGAAATACAAGAAGAAATTCGAAAAATCGAAGACTTTGTTGAAATTGCGTGAACGCCAGAGCTTTACCAAACCTTCTGTAAAGCGTCGTGGTGAAGTGTTGAAAGCTATCTACAAGCAGAATATTGTAAGCGGCAAAATAGAGAAATAACTACTTTATCTTTTTGATAAATATAGAATAGCTGCCCCGATACAAATCGGGGTAGCTATTTTTTTATACATAAGTTAAGTAGCTTTAGCTAATTATGCCTGAATACGATTCTGTAGAAATCCAGCCTTTTCTTGATTACCTGAAATTTGAAAAAAGGTATTCATCTCATACAATTATTTCTTATCAGACGGATATCACTGCCTTTTTTATTTACCTCAATAAGAATTTTGGAGAATTAAAACTTTCAGAGATCAGCCATAGTTTCATTAGAAGCTGGTTAGCTGATTTGAAAGAAAATAAGCTGACTTCAAAGTCGATAAATCGAAAAATTTCCACTCTCCGGTCTTTTTTTAAATATCATTTGAAACGGGGCGCTATTGTAACAGTACCAACGGCTAACCTGATTTCACCCAAAATAAGCAAACGACTGCCTGTTTTTGCAAAGGAGTCAGAAACAAAGCAACTTCTTGAAACCCTGAATTGTTCAACTGAAGACTGGAAAACGTTGAATGCACGGATGCTTATCAGTCTCTTTTATGCCACAGGTGTGCGGCTAAGTGAATTGATTAACCTTAAAGAAAAGCAACTCGATCCTGCAAGGTTACAAATCAGGGTGTTGGGAAAGGGAAATAAGGAAAGATTGATACCTGTAAGTAAAGAAGTGATCCAGGGAATAAAAGAATACCAGGATTTAAAGAGAAAGACATTTGAAAACAGTGAAGATTTTTTGCTTGTAACCGAGAAGGGGAAAAAAATGTATCCCAAATATGCCTGGTTATTAGTTAATAAATATCTTGGTCAGGCCAGCACGTTGGATAAGAAAAGCCCACATATCTTACGTCATACTTTTGCCACCCACCTGATGAATAATGGCGCTGAACTCAACGCTGTAAAAGAGTTGCTGGGGCATGCAAGTTTAGCAGCTACCCAGGTATATACACATAATACTATCGAAAAGCTAAAAGATATACATAAAAAAGCTCATCCGAAATCTTAAAAAATCCTTTTGTACAATAAAATTTACAAGGAAATAAGTTTGGATTTTTTTGTTTTTGGCGTAACTTCATAGCAACCACAAAGACATTAAATTATGTAAAAAATTTTGTTCCCTTTTAATTAGCTCTTTATTTATTATATCACCGTTTAAAATGTGACGACTATGAATGTAAACATTCAAACTGTTCGGTTTGACGCGGACGCAAGATTGGTAGAATATGTCAATCGCAAACTTGAAAAATTAAACACTTTTCATGACCGCATCATTAAGGTAAATGTGTTTCTGAAACTTGACAATGTAGT
>CAMLEX010000021.1 GCA_946479055.1 uncultured Bacteroidota bacterium
TTAACGGGATATTTTTTTGTTCCGATTTGCTGATAACTAAATCAGGCACCAGCAGCGGGTTCTTCTTCCAGTTTATTATCTCTTGAAAACTTATCGCGGTAAGCCTGGAATTTTTCACTCAGGTTAGAAACAGATTCAATCCCATTGTCAATGCTTTCATGCACATCGGGCAATTCCTGGTCAAGCATTTGGATGCCCAAATTAATATTCTCTGCTTCTATCTGGCTGACTTTTTTAAGTACCGATGTCTGGCTGCTTTTAAGATCGTCGAGTTCCCGCAATATTTTGTCCATCATTTGAAGTTTTTGCATTTGGTCCATAATACAATAGTTTCAGTAGTGAAAACAAACACTGTGCAAGAACACGGGGAAGTCAAAAACTATTTTGCAATGGTTTGATTTTTAGGAAACTAATTCCTAAAAAACTTTAATATTACCAATCTCTGTTACCGGTAACTGGAAACCGGCAACAAACATTCAAGTAGGTTAATCCACAAACAGATCTTTATACAACTGTGCACCGGGAACCACAGAATATTTGCTAAGGTCTGTAATTCCTTCAGCTGCAAAAACTTCTTCATCAATAAAGCAATTACCCGTGCATTCTGAAGCAGGTTTGCTAAAAATATAAAAAGCGGCGTCAGCAAGAACGTCTGGTATGCGGCTCATTTTTGCTAATGCTTCGCCGCCCAGCAAGTTTCTTACGGCAGCGGTATCAATTGTTGTCTTTGGCCAGAGTGCATTGGAAGCAATATTGTATTGTTTTAATTCTGCCGCCCAACCCATCGCCATCATACTCATATTGTATTTGGTTAATGTATAAGCGATATGTCCTTTAAGCCATTTGGGATTCATATTTACAGGTGGAGATAAAGTAAGTATATGTGCATTGGTTGATTTTTTAAAGTGCGGGATACATGCTTTGGTAACAAAGAAGGTTCCCCTAACATTTATATCATGCATCAGGTCGAATCGTTTGGTATCTGTTTGTTCCGTTGGCGCCAATGCAATGGCTGATGCATTATTGACCAATATATCAATACCGCCAAACTTTTCTACAGTTTTATCTATTACATTTTGTATTTGATCTTCAAAACGGATATCGCATTGAACAGCTAAAGCCTGGCCTCCGGCCTTCTCCACTTCTTCCGCTGCGGAAAAAATAGTACCCCCCAGTTTTGCATTTTCTTCCACCGATTTGGCGGCGATGACAATGTTGGCTCCTTCCTTTGCCATCCGCAAGGCAATAGCTTTACCAATACCCCTGCTGGCACCTGTTATAAGTACTGTTTTGTTTTTCAATGACATAGAAAATGTTTTTATGATTTGAAGGTAAGAAACAAGACGGCAGGAATAGCTATTTCTATCGTAAATATCCCTTGATAACAGTAATTTCAATAGTTAAGGAATCTGTAAAATATGCTCTAGCGCTAAACAGAAACACTTATTAGCTTTGGTACAGTAGTTGCCTAAGGCAATTACCTTATTTATTCAATCGTCCCGTTTTTGATCCAAGATATCCAACCAACTGAAAAACCCTGATGGCTCGTCCAAACTGAAATGCAATCCCGCCTCAAAAAGGCGGGATTGATGTTTTAGGGAATCATCTTTTCCATAGTGGATTGCAGGACGTGGTTTAATCCTGCTTATTCTTATTCAGCAAAACCGCTTTCGCCTAAATTTACAGGACCGGTAGGATATTTAAATCTAACCGTTTTCAAATCCTGTGAGGCTTCCATACCCCTCCCTCCTTGTATATCTGTGTCGGGTGACCGGTAAGTGGCTACACTATCAGTATAAAACAATTCTTTATTCTGATCCCACCACAGATCATGGCAGCGAAGTGTATCTCCTTTCAAAGTGATCACTACAACACTATCCCGTAAATAAACCTTATTGAGATTTTCAAAATATTTCCCATACTTACTGTCGAGAAATGTTTCAATTTTTGTACTGTCATTATAAAAATCAACATGCAATGACCGGGGAAATTCCACATACTGTGTGTCTGCCATCACCCTTAACATTAACGGGGCTTTCAGCTTTGCCTTCATCTTCCCGTCCTGACTGATATAGCTTTCCACCCGGATAGCTTCTTCCTGCATCACTTTGTTTTTTGTCCATTTATCTATTTCCTCCTGCGTATTTTCACAGCCGCTAACAAAACAGCAGCTCATTAATAAAGCTGCTGCATATAAAAAGAAATAATATTTTTCCGGAACTAGTTTCATTAATTGGTTATTGTTCTTCGCCAACCTGCGGAGGAGCCAATTTACTCGTATTTTCTCTTTATAAACCAAACATCGCTAAGCGAGAAACCTGCCGACAACCGGAACAAGTTTTCTTTGAGTATATTATCGTTATTACCCCGCTTAATAAATTCAAAGGCGAGATTAATAATAGTGTACTGTTCATTCTGGCGATTAAAGTTACGGATAGGCAACCCCAGACCGAATGAAGCACCAAAAACAGGCAATTTTTTATTGATATATATATAATCAGGGCCAAAGAATGCCCCGGCCCGATATGTTACATTACTGAAATAATTCTCTTTGGGTACCGGTCTTAATTGAGCCCCTGCACGTAATTCCCATTTATCTCTCACAGCAGGATCCGCCTGCCCGTAAATCCGGTAATCGCTCCATTTGCTTTGTACATAATCCACTCCTATCAACCAGCCAGCTTCTTTAGCTGTAACAAATTTTTCCAATACAAACCCTGCGGTATAAGAGGTGGGGTAAACGATTTCTCCTTTTATATTTTTCTGATCCAACACACTGTCTATCCTCACATTTCCGGATGACTCGTCAAAGAAATAGGTTTCCCTGATAATATCTCTTGATGCATTGAGCTTTTGTTCCCAGTTACCATGGGCACCGATTGTTAAATATAAGTCTGCCTTCACTTTTGTCTGGTATTGAAGCCCTGCGTTGAAGTTCAAATTACCATAGGTTGTTTTCGTTTGAAAATTTCCGCTTGTGTAAGACAATGAATCATTAAATATAGAACGACGTGTGCTGTAATCCTGTTTTCCAAAAAAATAACCCCCGTTGATCCCAATACTTAAAGATTGAGTAGTACCGAAATTGAACTTTTTCCCAATACCAACAGAAGCAAGATAGGAACCACCATCACCTTCGTTCAACGTAATAGCGCTATCAATTGGAAGACCTGAATTGGGATCGGTTAAGCCTTCCACTTTACCCATTTTATAACGGATACGGGAAACGGGACGCAGGCCAAAACTTAATCCCAGGTTGGGCCTGAGAGGAACACCAACTTGTATATGAGAAAATAAAGCATTGCTTGCTGAAAACTTTTCGACATTATTGGGTTCACGCAACGAACGGTTTTCAAAATTCAACCCGATATCCAATATAGCCCTTCCCCTGGCAATTTTTTTGGCCGTCTGTTCTTTCAATGTTTGAAACGATCCGTAAGAAGCAGGATTATTAAAATTGATAGAAAGAATATCATTATATCCTGCTGAAATACTTCCCATACCCCGACTATTTATATTGGTGGAAGGCACTATATCACCCAATCCATAACGGCTATAGGGAGAATTGTCCTGGGAAAAAGCAGGAAAACAACAAGCAATTAGTATAACGCAGAAGGCAATTCGATGACCGGCTAAAACGTTGATTCTCTTAGAGGTTATTAACTTCACTGATAGCATAAAGACCCTTAAATATTAAATCAGGGTCTGCAAATATCTTGTTTTTAAGGTGCGAAGCCAAATGCACTATATCCCCCCCGGTTAACAGCACGTTAAAGTTGTCGAACTTTTTAGCATATCCATCGATAAAACCATCCAATTCGTAGACAATTCCTAAGATCACACCACTTAAGATGTTCGTCTTTGTATCATATCCAATTAATGGCACGTTACTATCTGCTTCGACAAGAGGTAATTTGGCGGTAAAATGATTCATTGCCTTCAACCGCATTTCCATTCCCGGAGAGATAGCGCCACCGACCAGTTCATGATACTTATTGATAAAATTATAAGTTATACATGAACCTAAACCAATTACAAGATTGTTTTTAGTTGGATAAAAATGAACAGCTGCTGCAGTCAAAGCCAACCTGTCGGCTCCAATTGTTTCAGGTTTCCCAACAGGAGTGGTAAAAGCAAGCTTTGTTAAATGACTGAGCTTATGAAATTTGGTTTGCTTAGTCAGTAATTCTTCCATACCGGGATTGTGATCAATTACGGAAGAAAGTATGGACTTGGTTGGCCGAAATTCATTGATAAGCGACTGAATAGTTTCATTCGTGTCATCTTTCAATACTATGACCTTATCAATCTCTGCATTTTTGAAAACAGCACATTTCCGGCGGGTATTGCCAAAATCAAAACAAAGTGTGGTGGACATGGGGCTTTCTGGTTTATACATTAAATCCCGGCAGATCTTTAAAATGCCCGTTTAGTTTAATTTTCTCTTTCAATTGTTCCATAACAGTTACTGTCGGAATCACTTTCGCCAGGTGTCTCTTTAAATATTCCTGTCTCTGGCGTTCATCAAAAAGACCGAGCAATTCATACTCCTGTTCCAACGATAGCCCTACATGATGAGCAATATCATAACACTTTATTTCCTCATCGGGCTTTTTAAAGTCCTTGTTCACTTTTAAAAGTACATGCAGGTCGCGGATACCTGACATTACTTTTCGCATCAGTTCAGGTTTGCCATGTTCATGCGTGGCAGGATAGTTTACTATAGCCCCACTGAATAATTTTTCAGGAATCTCTTTAATAAGTTCCAGGATGCGGAATACCTGTACTCCCTGTGTTTTAATATCCATCTCGCCGTTATCATGCAATTTTGACAATTCTGTTATCTGCACCAGTGTACCATATTCCTGTAACTTATTTCCTATCACGGCGGGAATACCAAATGGTTTTTTTTGTTCAGAGCATTCTTTTATCAACTGCTTATATCGTGGTTCAAAAATATGCAAGTTGAGATCTTCACCGGGAAAGACAACAATACCTAAAGGAAATATAGGAATGAAATTGGTCATTATATAAATAAAACGAACTGCTAAGTTCAGTAATTACGTTCATTTTGAATTCTAGTTTTTACACAAACTTGCAACCTATTCAAATGTGAATATTTAATTCCCGGTCTGCACAAAAAAAATAGGAAACTTTGCAGCAATTCGCTTTATCATTTGGTAAAAACTTTGAGCAATGGTTCCTGGCATTGACATACCCATAATAATAGATATGTGTGCTTGTCAATTGTTAGCTGAATTTAATTGTTTCAGCCGGTGGTATTTTTCAAATGTGTACATGGCGGATGCCAGCGCTATCTGGTAACCACTTTTACCATCAAGGAACCCTTTTCTTATAAAATAATTGTTGAGAAAACTAGCTACGGGGGAAATGTATAATTTATGCCAATAAACTTTTTTCCCTTCTTCTCCGTATTTTTTAGCCATTAATAAGGCATACTGTTTTAATTTTTTTTTATAGGTAGAGATGTCTGGAGCTGTTAAATGATGAATACAACCAGGAAGTATGATTTTTTTTAATGCAACAGATGTAGCAAGTTGTTCGTGTACCCATGTAGTGTCCCACTTGCTATTGGCAATATTAAAAAGCCTGATAATAATGTCTTTCCCCCATTCTCCATGCTTTATTGCCTGTGCCCCTAAATAGTTTATCCGCTTAAAACCATAAACAATTTTTTCATCGTTCAGGTCCACCGAAAGCAGGCTCTGAGCCATCCTGGGATCAATATATTCATCGGCGTCAAGAGCTAATATCCATTTATTTTTAGCAAAAGTATTGGCATAATTTTTTGTAGCTCCATAGCCCATCCATTCTGATTGTATCAGCTTCGGCGATAATCCTTTTATAATTTCCCGCGTATTATCGCAACTTCCGGTGTCAACGATCACAATATCGTTTGTTATTTTACGGGCAGATTGAATGGCCTTGCCAATAGTCAGTTCCGCATTTATGCAGACAATTACCACGCTGATCTTATCAAAATTCATATTGCCCATTATACAATTCCCCTTCCTTTATATGTAAGTTTTGCGTACTTAATAGAATTTTTCAGGTAGGAAAAAACAGGTACCGTCCTTTTTTTATGACCAAAGATAATTTTCCGATTTTTAAAAAGAAATCGAAACAGCAACATATCTAAAGATCCCGGTTTCAGTGAGTGGTGTTTTTCCATTAGCATAAGCAGTTGCTTCAAAAAAAATCTTGATTTTTCTGACAACCCTGGTATGCCTAAAAAATATTTCCAGGTCTCATCCATGTCGGGTTCATTTTTTTTTACTGCCTGCGTTCTTTTAAAAAAACTATTCGTCTCATGTACCCGGTGATACACGAGAAATTTATCAACAGACTCAATCTGACCATAACAGGTCGCTACAACTGCAATCCACCAGTCATACATCACTCCCGGAGGGATAGGTGGAATATGAATAAGTAAGCTTTTTCTGAACATACAATCATGCCCCATGATCTGGTTAAAGAAAAACAATTTCCTTGAATCATTTCCACGGAAATGATAATGAAGTTTCATTTTCTTATATTTTTTCTTCCCGTTTTCGAAGCTTACAGACCGGCAATGAGATAAAACAATTTTATCACTTGTAAATGAATTAATCAGCTCTGTAATTTTTTGTGGTAGCCAGATATCATCCTGGTCGGCGAGTGCTATAAAATCTCCATTGGCAAGAGATAGCGCATTCTCAAAATTTTTATTATATCCTAAGTTTATTTCGTTTCTGCAAGTAGATATTGATGGATATAATTCTTTCCACTGATTTAATTTCTGCCAGGTGTTATCAGTAGAACGGTCATCAACGATAATAAGTTCGATCGCAGGATAATCCTGTTTAAGGATAGAGTCAATTTGCTCGTCAAGATACTTTTCGCCATTATAGGTACACATTATAATGGACACCAGGGGAGGGTAACTCATTTCATTAATTAAAAAATCAAATGGCTAAATGCAATTATGTTTATCTGCATAGGCCATAAGGCAATTTAGTTAACTTGCAGCAATTGATATAAAAAAAGAGCATGAACATTCTTTATATTGTTTTTGGACAAAACTATAATAATCATTTACAGGCATCTTTTTCTATTTATAGTTTTCTGGCCTGTAATAGCGATATTAATTCTATAAATGTAGTTACAGATAGCCCGGAGTTTTACACCCATTTACATAGCCAGGTTCAGATCATACCTGTTGACGAGCAATTACTAAACAAATGGAAAGGAGCTTATAATTTTTTTTGGCGGATAAAAATCGTCGCCCTGTATGAAGTCACCCGGTTATACCCCAACCAGCCTGTGATTTATGTGGATACTGATACATTTTGCTACAGCGATAATGGAACTCTGAAGAAAATACTTGTTGCCGATAACAATGCTCTTATGCATGAAGATGAAGGATCTCTTTCCGTTAGCCGATTTAAAACGGAGAAAAGTATGTGGAAGAATATATCAGGAAATACATACGGCGGTATTCAAATAAACGATAAGCATAAAATGTGGAATGCAGGCGTAGTAGCAACCCCTAATACAAAAAACTCGGAAGATATTGCATTAGCATTGCAAATATGTGATGATATGTGTGCCGCAGGAATTACTCCAAGGCTGATTGAACAATTTTCATTATCAGTAGCGCTGGAAGAACAATACGGCCTGAAAGAGGCCAGGAATATAATAGCACATTATTGGAGCAACAAAACTCAATGGAATGAGGGAATTTCAGCTTTTTTTTGCCGGGCTTATTTTATGAAATTATCATTCGAAGAAATTAAGGAGAAAATTAAGGAATTTGATTACCAGAAAATAGCCATCAAAAGAAAAGAAAGAAAAACGAAACTCCGGTTAATTAATCTGGTAGAACAAATTTTTGCTGATAAAAACGTTAGTTTTCTGAAAGGATAACTGATATACCAATTTTTTGCTTGATTATATTTTTACGTTTAAGCTGACACTTATGTGGCAACAATACTTACAGGAAATTAATGAAGGCAACAGTAAAACATTAGCCCGTTGTATCTCCTTTATAGAAAATGAATACAGCGGGTATGAAACCCTGTTACAATCACTACCAGCTTCGCCTACAAAAATCATTGGTATCACGGGACCACCCGGAGCAGGTAAGAGCACTTTGGTTGATGCGTTGATTAACCTCCTTGTGACTAAAGGAAAAAAAGTTGGTGTTCTTTGTGTTGACCCCTCTTCTCCTTTTAATCTTGGGGCACTACTAGGTGACAGAATAAGAATGAGTGAATGGTATACACATCCTGACGTATTCATTCGTTCTTTAGCTACAAGAGGTTCGATGGGTGGGTTGCATCCAAAAATAATTGAGATCACTGACCTGATGAAAGCTTTTCCATTTGATCATATCATTGTAGAAACTGTAGGAGTAGGGCAAAGCGAAATTGAAATTGCAGGCCTGGCTGATTCCACTGTTGTGGTAGTAGTTCCTGAAGCGGGCGATGAAGTGCAAACGATGAAGGCAGGATTAATGGAGATAGCCGATATTTTTGTTGTGAACAAAGCTGACCGCCCCGATGCGGATCTGTTTGTAAAAAATTTGCGGCAGATGCTGGCGCCTGCTTTCAGCACCCACTATCATGAAGTGCCGGTGATAAAAACAGTGGCATTAAAAAAGGAAGGTATTAATGAACTGTTGGATATCCTGTTTCATCAACTAAAAAAAGCACACCTGACAGATAAAAAATTCTGGCTGCTGGCGGAAAAAGCTTTTTATCTTATTGAACAGAAAAGAATGAAGGGAATTGATAAGATGGTTTTAAAAAAAGAAATTGAAGCCATTTATCCGAAGGGCAATTTCAATCTCTATCAATTTATCGCCAATAAATAGACTTCGTTAGCATTGATAAAATAGTAAACAGAAATGAAGCGGCCACATAGCGACCGCTTCATTTTTGATTTGTACCTGTAACCGATTGCTTACCTATACTAGTTTTGTTTGTGCATCACCCATGTTCCGCCATTCGTTGCATTATCGCCATATCCCCAATCCCCCAGTAGTTTGCCATCCTCTTTGTAAAAGGCTGCGATAACTGAATATTTACTTCCGCTTGTCCAGGAATAATGTGCTGTTAGAATATTATTTTCAAACTCCCATGTTCCTTGTCCAAGCTTTTGACCGGAAGAATTCAGCTCTTCAATAACGCCACCAGGCTTAATATTGAAGCTGTAATAAAAACTGTTGCCTGAAGCATCATTGACATAAGTACCTACCCAACGGCCTTCAATACCAATGGTTTTTGCTTCTACCTTGTCTTTTTTGCAAGATGCAAAACCTGTTAATGCTACTAAGGCGATTAAAATAATTTTTGAAATTTTCATTTTTAATTGTTTAATGGTTAATGGTTGATAAGAGTGTAAATTTATTTCCCTGGCAAGAGCTAAAAAAACAAGGATGAGTAATCAACAGTTTTCTTGAGTCACTGGCAAAAGATAAAACAACACATAAAAAAAGCGGTCCGAAACGAACCGCTTTCATCACTGTCTCCATTATTATCTCAGAATTTTGAAAATTGATCCATGAATTCCTGGCGCCTGCTGCGGGATATACTGATATTAGCCCCATCTTCCATGATAATATAACCTCCTTCTCCACGAACATATTTTTTTATATGGTTGAGGTTGATGAGATAAGAATTATGTATCCGGAAAAAATCAGGGCCACTCAATGCCTCATCAATTTCTTTTAACACTTTTGACACCAATATCTTTTTACCTCCAGCCAGCGCTACACTTGTATAATTGCTTTCAGCCTGGCAATAAAGAATATCTTTTGTAGGGACAAAGAGCATTCCATCGCCGGTGGTAAGGGCGATACGCTGAACGGCTGGCTTTGTAGTTGTTTGTTTGATATTTTGAAAAAGCAAATCGATCTGCTCTTTAGATGGCGTAGATTTTTTTTCCTCTATACGCCTGATGGTTTCTTTGAGATCATCCGGATCAACGGGTTTCAATAAATAATTCAAAGCACTGTACTTGAAAGCTTTGATAGCAAACTGATCATAAGCTGTACAAAACACTACGTCAAAAGGTAATTTATCAAATTGCTCCAGCATATCAAAACCGTTCATATGCGGCATTTCAATATCAAGAAATACAAGGTCAGGTTTGTATTTATTGATTGCTTCTATTCCCTTGGCAGCCGCATTACACATAGCGTCAATTTGCACCTGGGGGCAATATGTTTTTAATAACCATTCCATCATTTCCAGGCTATTACTTTCATCATCAATTAAAACACAGCGTATCATAGTGAGTAGTTTATTGTTTATAGTTTGTTGTTTTGTGAATAGTGAGTTGTCAATTGTGAGTTCTCCACTCACCATTCACTACTCACCGTTCACCTTTACACCGGTATCTTTAATATTACTTTCGTCCCCAATGCTTCGCTCCCCCCATTTTGCAGATCAACTATCTCCACACTGGCATTTAATTCTGCATGCTTATTCAGCAAGCTCAACCTGTTCTCTGTCAGTTGCATTCCCAATGACTTTCGCGATGTCGCTGTTTTACTTTTTAATTCCTTCGCCTTTTCTCTGCCAATGCCATTATCTTCAATAATACATTGCAGCATCGTATCGCCGGCCATACTTACCTGTATGCTAAGATGTCCATTGTTTTCTTTATGCAGGAGGCCATGCCAGATAGCATTTTCTACATAAGGTTGTATAATAAGTGGCGGCAGTTCTATTGTGTCTGCACCAAGGTTACTCTCAACTTTGATCTCGTAAGTAAATTTTTTATCAAATCGCAGCGCTTCCATTTCAATATAGAGTTTCAACGCTTCCAGCTCATTCGTAAGGCTTACATTCTTGCAGTTGGAATTATCCAGTATGAGCCGGATAAGTTTGGCAAATTTGGTAAGGTATAAGGAGGCCGTTGTCTGATCGCTTTTTACAATATAGCGGTTGATAGAATTCAGGCAATTAAAAATGAAGTGAGGGTTCATTTGTGCCCGTAATGCCTGCATTTCAACTTCTGTCATTTTCTGTTGTGTACTCATCAGTATGGTTTGTGCTTCTTTCTTTTCTTCCTCCGCTCTTGCCCTTACAATCTTATTTGCACACAAGGAAGCAATAGTAGTAAGAATAGACAAATGCTTTTGAGTAAAGAACCTTTTTTTTGAGTGCTCGCAATCTATTACTCCTAAAACTTTACCATCATAAATAATAGGAACAGAAATTTCAGAGAACCTTTGTTCGTCATCAACAATATAACGCGGGTCTTTTGTTGTATCGCCAACAATGACTGCTTTTCCGCTTAGTGCTACGGTGCCCACAATACCTTCGCCGGGTTTTATTTCGATAGGCATACTGATCTCATACTGGCCTGGACTTTTAGGCCCATGTGCCGCTTTTTGAACCAGGATATTTCTTTCTTCATCCAATAAATAAATAACACAATCTTCAAACTGGAGTCGACCAATACAATTCTTTGCTACATCCCACAAAATATCATCTTCGGTTTGTTGTTCTGACATGCTGGAAGCAAAATAGTTGATAGCTTGCTCCATTTCTATTTCTTCCTGTTGCTCTTGTATTTTTTTATTGCGGCTGGAAATAAAGGAATATATAAAGCCGGTAATCAATGTAACAACGCCGCCAATGAACCACCAATGTTGCCATAGTGGCGGAATGATTGTTAGTCCCGCTTTATTCGTAGCATTTATCCAGGTTCTGCCATCCAGGCTTGCTTTTACTTTGAATGTATAATTGCCGGCAGGCAAAGATGAATAACGGGCCTGGCGAATATCAATACCCGTTTGCCATTCTTTATCGTATCCTTCCAGCATATATTGATATTGAATATTTTTCGATCCTTTCAGATTGATAGCGGCAAAGCGAAATACAATATCGTTGTCTCTGTATTTAAGTACAAGATCATTTGTACCACCCAGATTAATTGATGAATCCTGCATATCAGCCTGGTATATTATTACTTTAAGATCAGCAGGGCGATTGATAAGCTGGTCGGGAAAAAAATAATTAATACCGCTACGGCTACCCCATAATAATTCACCATCACTGCTCTTCAGGTAACTGCCAAACCGGAATCCTTCTGTAGTAAATCCTGAATTTTCATCAAAATATTGCATGGTTTCTTTTTCAGGGTTAAACCGGATAATACATTTTGTATTAGCAATCCATATTTTGCCCAGTTTATCCTGTAAAATGCCTTCGCAGTAATCGTATTTTAATCCATTTGTGCGATTATATGTCCGAATCCTGCCATTGGAAATGATGCTGAAACCTTTCACTGTTCCTGTATAGATATTTCCTTTATTATCTTCCAATAAAGTAAAACACTTGTTGGAAGCGAGACCTTGCTTTACTGTAAAACTATCTAAACGATTATCTTTTCGATTATAGCAATAAACACCGTTATAAGTGGCCATCCACATTTTGCCTTGCTTGTCTTCCAAAAAAGAATTTACTCTTAAACCCGACAGTCGCTTTAAATTCGGGTTATCCATAAATGCATTTATCTTCAAAGTAGATGGATGAATAGTGTAAATACCGGTGCCGGTGCCCACCCAGATATAACCATCTGAAGCTGTATACAGATCAAGAATGTAATTGTTCTTAACAGCGGCGCTTAGTGATGTATCGCGGGGAATTTTTTTGAACTGGCCTGTCGCCTCATTCAAAATAGCTAAGCCATCGCCCAAAGCACTTACCCATATGCGGTCTTGTTTATCTATGCATAAAGCCCGTATCTCCAGATTCTGTCCGCCGGTCCATATCGGCGGAGCATCGTAATATAAAAATTTAATCTTATTATTTTTTTTGTCCCAGCGTATCAGTCTTTCTAATGCCCCGACCCAAAATATGCCGTTCTTGTCTTCAGTCATTTCAGAAACATAGGTATCATAAAAATTTCCCTGACTATCACTGAAGATCCTGGTGTAACCGGCTTGCTTATTATAGATATTAAATATGCTGACCCCGGCATTGTTTGTACCTACTACAATATCGCCATTAGTACCACTTAATGCACGCCATGTTGTATTGGCCCCTAAAGAACTGGTATTGATAGGATCATGTGTGTAATTGGAAATATTCCCTGCTTTGTCAATGATTACCAGGCCAGCATAATCCGTTGCTACCAAAAGACTGCCATTAGCGGCCTGCCTGACTTCTGTGATTGTTGAATTAATTCTTTTTTTATTTAGCTCGCTGGTAATGGGGTATTCTTTGACAATCTCTTTTTTGGTGATGTCTGCAATTTGAACTTTTCCATACTGCAATCCTATAGCCAGCTCATGATCACTGTAACGGCACAAACTGAAGACAGCAGTAAATGGTTGCTCGTAAGTGATTCGGTCATTGCCATAATCCACGATCATGACAAGACTGTCGGTGGCATAAATAATTTTATTTTCATCAAAGGGTTCAGCATCGTGAAAACGTTCATATTTTAATTGGTCAGGTATCCAGCTTAGTTTTTCCCATTTCTTTTTTTGTTCATTAAAAAAAAACTGCCCCAGGCTGGTATATAGAACGGGACCATATTTTTTTGTATCCATGATGGTTCTGCTGCCGAACTTTGTAACAGAATCATTCAACACTACCCGGTGAAATCTCCTGTTTTCATCTACCCAGGTTATACCTTCCGGAGTGCCCAGCCAGATGCGGTTGCGGCTGTCGCAGGTTAAATGAATAACATCATTGGAAGCAATTTGCGGATAATTTTCTTTTTTGTACGTCAGCACCTGGTAGCCGTCATAAACATTTAAACCATCAACGGTTCCCACCCAAAGAAATCCATTCTTATCTATAGATACAGATCGAACATTATTATCTGATAAACCATCTGAGGTATTAATATGATGAAATGAAAGAGGTTGTGCTTCTGTTTGATTAAAAAGAAAAAAACAAAAGCCAAAAAGGAGCAAGGATTGTCTATAGTGTAAAAGATCCACGGGAAAGGCTTTTTTTGCCTTACATAAAATTAACTTATTAGGCAGTTTGCGACAAAAGCATTGCGCAGGCAGTAAAAATTGATGAGCTGGTGGTTTATTTTATGAGTAATGTGCTTAGGCCTCCCGGTTACTTTTCCACCAGCGATACCCAATATAGCCAATAAGAGCAAGGGGAGTAAAGGCAAGATAAAGTATAGCGCCGTTTAAACCTTTGGCAGGTCCCTCACCCAATTGTTGGGCGGTTTTTGTACAAATAGAACATTGAGCCGTAGCTAAACCGCTTATTAGAAATAAAAAACAAAAAAACAGGAAGTACACTATCAACCACTTTTTCATCAACTGCATTATTTAGAACAAAATTACAGAACAATGGCCATCATAGGTTCATCTAAACGGGAATTTCCTATTGGGGAACAACGAAATAGGCCGCATAGACCAACATTATTTAAGTGTTTTCTATTACAAGATATAAATAGTTTGTATTTTTCTAAACATGAAAAACGGGAATTTTTCCCTTTTACTGCAATATCCTTTTAAACTGAAGCTATTCGGTTCGCTCATTCCATTTTTAATACTTACCTGCTGTTTCCATCTCTCAAACGCCCAGATCACTTCAATCAGTGGTATTGTCAATACTTATTATAAAGTAATAGAGATCGTCCCGTCGAAAGCTTGTGTTCGGGTAACCAATGCAGCCGCTTTAAATTATAATGATAAGGTAATGCTGATCCAGATGAAGGGAGCAAGCATTAATACAAATTCTAATTCAAGTTCTTTCGGCGATACAACAAGTCTTAATAATGCAGGCAACTATGAGATTGGAACGGTTTGCCATGTAATTGGAGATTCCGTGTTCATGGTTTTTATGTTATTAAACCAATATACTGTTGCTGATAAAGTTCAACTGGTTAAAATACCTCAATATTATTCGGTCACTGTAACAGACACATTAAAAGCTGAGCCCTGGAATAATACAACGGGTACAGGTGGTGTTCTGGCAATAAGTGTGGAAGTGGATTTGACATTAAATGCACCCATATATGCTGATTCAAGTGGATTCAGGGGTGGCACTTACAGGCTAAGTGGCGATAACTGTTCAAATGTTTCTCCGGCGAATGCTTATGCTTATAATGCGGATGTTTTTGATCCAACTACACAGGACGGAGCATTTAAAGGAGAGGGTATCGCAGAAGTCGCTGCTTCTGAAAGTGGAGGAAGAGGCGCCCCGGCAAACGGTGGTGGTGGCGGCAATAATCATAATAATGGAGGTGGTGGCGGAGCCAATCGTTCTGCGGGTGGAGATGGTGGCGGCAACTCAAGTTCTGTAGGCTGCACAGTATCTATTCAAGGAAAAGGAGGAAAAGCCTTAAACAGTTATGGCGGAACCAAAATTTTTCCCGGAGGAGGTGGTGGTGCTGGTCATGTGAATAATGGTATTGTCAACGCTTATGGCGGCGGACATGGCGGTGGAATTATTTATATCGAGGCAAAAAATCTTATAGGAAACAATAAAAAGATCACTGCAAACGGACAATTGGGGGGACGTTCATCAGGCGACGGTGCATCAGGTGGAGGCGGAGGTGGTACTATTATTATTGATGTTACAAACTATATTGGCAATGTTACTATTGAAGCAAATGGTGGGCAAGGAGGAACGGAAGACAATGGTAATATTGCGGGTCGTTGTTATGGCAGTGGT
>CAMLEX010000022.1 GCA_946479055.1 uncultured Bacteroidota bacterium
CATGTCGGCTGCAAAACCGGAGGGACATTTTATTTTGCAAACATGAAGTCGATTTTTGAAAGTGGTATCGATTTGCGAAACAAAAATGAAAAGCTTCAAGATATGTTGAACTCTTGAGATGGCGTTTAACACAACCTGATCCCGCTCCGCAGGAATTTTTCTTTTACGTACATTCTTACGTTTATTGAATACAACAAAAGTGAAGATGTGTTAAAAACAAAACCAATAAAAAAATAATGTTGCGTTATGAACTTCAGCCTGGCCAGATCAGTTGAAATATTGGAACGTACTCCGCTAGTACTTCAAACCCTGCTTAAAGATTTACATGAAGACTGGACCATGAATAATGAAGGACCGGAAACGTTTTGTCCTTACGATGTAATTGGCCATTTGATCCATGGAGAAAAAACAGATTGGCGGAATAGAACAATGATGATACTGGAACATGGCGTATCAAAAACCTTTGTGCCTTATGACAGGTTTGCCCAATTTGAAGAAAGCCAGGGTAAATCACTGGAACAATTGCTGAAAGAATTTGAAGAATTGAGAAAAGATAATTTGAATTGGTTGAGGTCATTGAACCTTTCCGAAACTGATTTTGATAAAAAAGGAATTCATCTTTCATTGGGCCAGGTAACGCTGAGACAACTACTGAGCACCTGGGTAGTTCACGATCTGACACATATAGCCCAGGCCTCAAGAGTAATGGCAAAACAATATAAAAAAGAAATGGGCCCGTGGGTCGAATATTTCAGGATCATGAATTTTTGATTTCATATAGAAAGAAAATGATAAGATCAAAATAAAAATTCCCGATTAAGAACCAGGAATTTTTATAAGAAAATTTTTTTATTTCTTCGTCAACTTAATCGTCATTGTTTTAAACTCCTTTCCTGTTTTAGGATCGGGGCCATACATTTCCATTATTTGGGTATTATCATCCACAATTTTAAAGGTTTCTCTCATGTTGCATTCTCTTCCTGTTGTTGGATCCATCATTTTACCGCTCAGCGTCATTGTTTTGCTTGCTTCATCCCATGGGCCTTCCATTTTCATGATCCCGGTTCCCATATTGTCGATCCATGTGCTGATAAAAACTTTCTTAGCATTATCATAGGCTGTTGTGCTCATGCCTGTAAAAGGCTGACCCATGAAACTTCCTTTAAATTCGGATAATTGGTAACGTCCATCCATTACCATTTTATTCGTCATAGTGGAGGTGCTGGTGGTCGGTGGCGCATCCGGAGACATCCACATAGTTACTTCACCTGCCCAGGTTCCGTTGAATTTAGCCAACATTTTATGAGGTTCCCCGGGTGTAGCATATTCCATCCAGGCTTTCATGGCTGTAGCTGAATCAACCGGAACCCATGCTTCTTCTTTGTTTGTAGTAGCAGAGTCAGAAGCAGCAGTACTTTCAGTTGCTGATTCGTTAGCTGTCTTTTCATTGTTGCAGGCAAACAGCAATATTGCTGCTGTACACATGCTTAAGATTAGGCGCTTCATAAAAAACGTTTTTTAAAAAGAAGGATTTATTTTTTTCTTGTAAATGTGATCTCCATTGATTTAAATTCTTTACCGCCTGCAGGTGTCATGAACATTTCCATCTTATGAGTATTGTCGTCAATAATCTGGAATGTTTCTCTTACCTGCATTTCTTTTCCTGTCGCAGGGTCTGTTTGTGTCCCTTTTGCATTCATTGTTTTTGTTTTGTCATCCCAGCTCCCTTCCATTACCACAATGCCTGTTCCCAGGTTATCAATCCATGTACTGATAAATGTTTTTTTTGCATTGTCATAGCCTAAAGTGCTGATACCCTCAAAAGGCATACCATTAAATGATCCTGTATGCGTGGATGACTGATACCGCCCTCCAAGTATCATCTTATTTGTGTAGGAAGCTTTATTTTTTTGGGCCGGTGCACCCGGAGCCATCCACATGGTAATATCTTCATTCCAATCTCCATCCCATTCTGACAACATTTTATGTACATCACCGGGAGTCATGTAGTCCATCCATGCCTTCATTTCAGCTTCTGATTGAGCAGTAACGGTAGAATAAATTGCAGCGACAAATACTGCGAAGATTATTAAGGTTAAGCGTTTCATAATAGCAAGTTTTATTTTAAGGTATGAAAAATAAAAAGAACCTGCAACAGGAACGTGAATGGGAGACGAAGCTGGAAATTAACAAGACGAAGACTCAGTGAGGCCTACTTCATAGATCTATCACAATACTTCAGACAGGAATTTCAATACGCAGGGTGCAGCCTTTTCCATCAGAGGTAATGAATTGTATTGTTCCCTCGTAATATTCTACCCTATTAAACATATTATAAAATCCCGGGCCTTTTGAGGTTGAAGGATCAAACCCTTGCCCGTTATCCTGTATTTCAAGAGATATATGATGTTCATTTACAAAAAGAGAAATGGTTGCTTCTGAAGCATGGGCATGCCTCAGTATATTATTAAACTGTTCCTGGATAATACGGAGGATTGCCAGTTGTTTTTCCGGATCTATTTCTTTCTTAATCGCTGCTATATTTTTGTAATACTTTATTTTCAGTTTGCCCGTTGAATTAATACTTTGAACAAAATCTTCGATCGTTGCTTCAAGACTTATATCACGCAGCGACCCCGGCGTAAGATTATGGCTTATCTTTCGGATCTCATTGATAGCGTCCTGCAAGTAAGCCAGGCCACGCTGGGTAAAATCTTTGCTCAGTTCAGGTTTTTCTGCAGCAACTTCCAGAATCAATTTAGAAGATGAAAGTATCTGATTCACATTGTCATGAAGCTCATAGGCTAATTCTATTCTTTCTTTTTCCTGGGCATTGATGATAGCTTGTATAATCTCTCTTTTTTTCCTTGCTTCCTCCTCGGCCAGTTGTTCTTCCAGCTGCACCTTTTTAGTTATATCCAAAGCCACACCACCTAATAACCGAACTCCTTTTTCAGGTTCAAGAGGAAATTTACAGATATGATATATTTGTTTTTCTCCATCGGGGCCAACGCCGTTCTCCCTTAGTTCGATAGCTTTGTTCGTGTTAAATACTTTCCGGTTATTTTCTACAAACTGGTCACAGATATCTTTGGGAAAAACCTCGTATACGGATTTTCCAACAGCTTCATCGGTTAGCCTGAAAGCTTTTTTATACGACTCATTAAGATATCGGAATATTGCATGCTCATCAATGACCCATGTCATCGTCGGAGTATTGGCCATAAAAGAGGTGAAACGATTGTCTGATTGTTTAAGCTTTTCTTCCGCGATTTTTCTTTCAGTGATATTTGTATGCGTGCCGGTCAACTTCAAAGGCTTTCCATCAGGAGTCCGCTCAAGCAGCATTCCCCGGTCAAGTATCCAAATATATTCGCCGGATTTACTCCGCAACCTGTACTCTATTGAATGATTAACTATACTATGATCTTCATATAGCATATCTACGTTTGCTATTTTATAAAAATCATCCGGGTGTATTCTTGATTGCCATTCATCGACACTATTCGGAAACTCCTCTTCAGAATACCCAAGCATTTTTTTATACAATGGAGAATAATAAATTTCTTTGGTTTGAAAATTATATTCCCATATGCCGTCGCCGGCTCCATCCAGGGCAAACTTCCACCTTTGTTCACTTTTGAGCAATGCGGCTTCATTTTCCTTAAGGCTGGTGATATTATATGCTGTAATACAAATTTGATTGACCTTATGATCATTATTTCGTACCGGTGTATAGCTGGCCTGTAGCCATATACCACTACCGGTTTCTTTAGGATAAAAAACTTCATACTCTACCCTCTCTCCTTTTAAAACACGATCAAGAATTTTTTTTACCGGCTCTCTTCGTGCTTGCGGCAATATATCAGGGAAATAAGTTCCTTCCTTAAGTACTAATCCATCATAGGCAAGCCTCACTATTTTTTTCGCTTTTTCGTTTGCCAGTATTATACGATAAAAAGTATCCAAAAGAAAAGTCGCACCTATACTGTTATTTAAAATTGATCGCAGTTTTTGTTCTAAAAGAAGTATTTCATTTTCGGCCAGCTGATCATCTAACAATAATTGATTTTTCTCATTTATCAGATCTCTTGTAGGATCATTGTCTTTGCAGATAATAACAAGCCCGGTTATTTTTTCCTCATCGCGGCCAGCAACTAAAAAAGTACAATCAATAAGTTTCCTTTGATTTGTAAGTAATTGCTCTTCCCACTTTTCTTTGTCAGCAAGTTGCTGGAAAATTTTTTCAAAAAAAATGTTATTGTAATTATGAAACACCAGGTCTGATAGATGTTTATCGATGGCTTCTGCTTCTGTAAACCCAAATAGCTGGCTGGCTGTTTTATTCCAATACTCAATTATTAATCGCTTATCTGTAATGATCACCGCATCAGAAATACTGTCAGATAAAGCATGAAGAAATGAATGGCTTGATTCAACTTTTTTTGCAGAAAGGTCTTCAATCAATGGGTACTTTTCAATATCGGTTTTCATAAAACAGAATTTTTATACCAGCCACCTGTTTAATGTGCTTCCAGCCAGTTCTCGCCTTCGCCGCACTCGGCAATCACAGGAACATCATTGGGCAATAGCATTGCCTGCTGCATGTTTTCCAAAATAAGTGGTTTTAATTCTTTCACTTCTGATTTTACCGCATCAAAAACCAATTCATCATGTACCTGCATTATCATTTTACTTTGCATTTTTTCTTTTACCATAGCATCATACACTTTGCGCATGGCCAGCTTTATCATATCAGCAGCAGTACCTTGTATGGGCGAATTAATGGCATTACGTTCTGCGAATCCTCTAACGGTAAAATTAGAGGAGTTAATATCTCTTAACCATCTTTTTCTGCCCATCAATGTTTGTACATAAGTGTTTTCCCTTGCAAAATTTATAGTATCGTCCATATATTGCTGTATGCCCGGGAACTGTTTTTTATAATTATCAATAATCTCTTTCGCCTCTGTCCGTGAAATGCCCAGGTTATCTGCAAGACCAAACGCACCTTGACCATATATGATGCCAAAGTTTACACTTTTGGCTTTATAACGCATTTCTTTGGTTACTACTGACTCGGCAATAGCATAAACTTTTGCCGCTGTTGCCGTATGAATATCCGTTCCATTTTTAAAAGCCTCACACATATTTTTATCACCACTGATCGCGGCAACAATTCGTAATTCTATTTGCGAATAATCTGCTGACAATAAAATATGATTACCATCTCTTGGAATAAAAGCTTTACGTATCTCTTTTCCCCTGTCTGTTCTTACAGGTATGTTTTGAAGATTAGGATTATTGCTTGCTAGTCTTCCGGTAACAGCTACCGCTTGCCCATAAGTGGTATGTACACGACCGGTTTTTCGGTTGATCAGCTGAGGTAATGAATCAACGTAAGTTGATTTTAATTTGGTCAGTTCACGAAAGGCTAAAATATCATCAACGATAGGATTCCCTTTGACAGCAAGTTTAAGTAATACATCCTCGCCGGTTTGGTATTGGCCGGTCTTTGTTTTTTTCGCCGATGGATCCAGTTTCAATTTGTCAAATAACACTTCTCCTAATTGTTTTGGTGAAGCGAGATTAAAGCGGACACCAGCCTGTTTGTATACATTTTCTTCTGCGGTTTTAGCTTCTTTTTCCAATTGTTTTGAATAATCATTGAGGAAGCCGGTATCAATTTTTACGCCTTCATATTCCATATTAGTTAATACTTCTACCAACGGCGATTCTACTTCATTAAAAACTTTTTCAACATCTTTTTCTTTTAATAGTGGAGTAAAAACATTTTTAAGCTGTAATGTAATGTCCGCATCTTCCGCAGCATAATCTTTTATCTTTTCCAATTCAACATCTCTCATCGTTCCTTGGGTCTTTCCTTTCTTACCAATCAGCTCTTCAATATGTACAGGTTCATACCCCAGGTACTTTGTACTCAACAAATCCATCCCACGTTTACCTTCCGGTTCAATTACATAGTGCGCCAGCATTGTATCAAATAATTTGCCTGCAATAGTTACATCATACCATTTTAATACCAGCAGATCATATTTGATATTTTGCCCGATCCAAATTTTGTTTTGATCCGCAAACAATGAATTAAAATGGGAGAGAATAGCTTTTGTTCTTTCCTGGTCAGCCGGGCAAGGAACATAATATGCTTCTCCGGGTATAACAGAAAAACTTAACCCAACAAGTTCAGCATCATTGGCATCTATGTCAGTGGTTTCTGTATCAAAACAAATTTCATTATACTGCTTTAGCTCAGTTATTAAATTTTTTATCGCCTCATCACCTTCTATAGCTTCATATCTATGTGGAGTATTGTTGATATTTTTATCGGCCCCTTCCATGCCTCCTCCGTTGGATGAAGTTTCAGAAGAATCTGGAGATTCGGAGTCGGACTTTTGATTTCTGGTTTCCGGCAGCTTTGTGCTTTCTACGATGTTTCCAAACAAATCTGTTTGTACTCCTTCAGGAGCTGTTTTAAATGCTGTAAACTCTTCTCCCAGGATTCTTTTTCCAATGGTTTTAAATTCAAGTTCTGTAAAAACATTTTTCAGTTTTTCTTTATTCCAGTCTTTTAATTTGAAATCTTCTTCATGAAATTCAACCGGAACAGTGGTAATGATCGTGGCTAATTTTTTTGAAATAAGGGCATCTTCTTTTCCTTTTCTTATTTTTTCTCCCAACGCACCTTTTATAGTGTCTGCATTAGTTAATACATTTTCAAGTGTGCCATATTCAGCTAAAAGCTTTGCGGCTGTTTTTTCTCCAACACCGGCAATACCAGGAATGTTATCCACCGCATCGCCCATTAATCCCAGGATATCTACTACCTGCATTACTTCTTTAATATTCCATTTTGCGCAAACTTCTTCAGGCCCTAATATTTCTACATCTCCTCCCTGGTAGCCGGGTTTATAAATTTTTATTTTATCTGAGACTAATTGCCCATAATCTTTGTCTGGTGTTACCATGTATACTTCATATCCTGCCAGGGCGGCTTGCTTGCTCAATGTACCAATTACATCATCGGCTTCATATCCGTCAAGCTCCATAATGGGGACATTGAATCCTTTGATAATTTCCCTGATATCAGGTACGGCTGCTGAGATATCTTCAGGCGTCTCCTGCCGGTTCGCTTTATAGTCGACAAAATCGGTATGTCGTTCTGTTGGCGCTGCCGTATCAAAACAAACTGCCAGATGCGATGGCTTTTGCTTGGTGATCAACTCGATAAGGGTATTAGTAAAGCCAAACTGGGCGTTGGTGTTTTTGCCTTTCGAAGTAAGGCGTGGACTGCGTATCAACGCATAATAAGCCCGGAAAATCAATGCATACGCATCTAATAAAAAAACTTTTTTTGCCATGCTGCTAAGTTAGCCATTTCAGTTTGTGCAGCATGAGGGTATTGGCAACGCAAATGCCCGTCATACTAAATGAATGACGGGCAGTGGTTTCTAAAATAATTTTTGCTAATTTATTTATCGGCTAATTCAGAAAATAGTCTTTGCAAAAACAGATCATTGTTTTTGTACAAGATATTTTTCAGGATTTTCTACCAGGACAGTACCGCTGAATGCTGCTGCAGTTGGTTGTACTGTTGTATCAGTATCGCCAGTACTTTGATTGTCCTTGTGAATAAAATTCAGGTAGAGTGCAAAAAAAAGAAGATTGAATGCTAAGAAGTTCGCAATTTTTCGGACACGTCTTTTCATAACGAAGTGGATTTTAATCGGTTTTTCTATTGGATTTATTCTGGTTTCGGCGCTAAGATAGATCGGGATCAAGAAATAGCCAACATGCAGTAAGTATAGTTTTCAAAATTGCGAAGAAGTCCCTCTGTCCTCCACGTATAATTACGAAAGGCTTATTTTTTCATCTCTTCCAGTTTTTTTTGAAGTATAAACATTTCATCCCGTAAACGGGCCGCTTCCATAAAATCAAGATCCCGGGCTGCTTTTTCCATTTGTTTTTTGATCTTGCTGATAGCTTTTTCAGTTTGCGGAATGGTCTTATATTCCTCCTGGTCTTCCGCAGCTACGGTTACGAGATCTTCATCAGGGGCAATAGCATAAGGATTAGCGGGGTCATAACCTTTTATATCCAGTACTGATGTTTGTGCAAATACCTGTTGTTTGGATTTAACCACTGTTTTTGGCGTAATACTATGTTCAATATTAAATGCCACCTGTTTTTCTCTCCTGCGATTGGTTTCATCAATAGTCTTTTGCATGCTTTCCGTCATCTTATCCGCATAGAAAATAACAAGACCATCAACATTCCTTGCTGCACGACCAGCGGTTTGTGTCAATGATTTTTCATTACGTAGAAAACCTTCTTTATCTGCATCAAGGATGGCGACCAATGATACTTCAGGCAGATCTAATCCTTCACGCAATAAGTTGACACCCACCAAAACATCTATTTCTCCTAGTCTTAATTGTCGCAATATTTCTACTCTTTCCAAAGTATCCACTTCGCTATGAATATATTTTGACTTGATGTTAATACGATGCAGGTATTTATCCATTTCTTCTGCCATACGCTTGGTCAGTGTGGTTACTAATACCCTGTCGCCTTTTGTAACCGTTTTATCAATTTCATCAAGCAGATCGTCGATCTGGTTAACACTTGGTCTTATCTCAATTGGCGGATCTAATAAGCCTGTTGGCCTTACTACCTGCTCTATTACCACGCCACCTGTTTTTTCCAATTCAAAATCATCCGGAGTTGCGGAAACAAAAATGGCCTGGTTGATCAGTGATTCAAACTCATGAAAATTCAAAGGACGGTTATCTAAGGCTGAAGGCAACCGAAAGCCATAATCAACCAGAATCAATTTACGGCTCCTGTCACCACCATACATGCCACTAACCTGGGGAATAGTTTGATGACTTTCATCAATGACCATCAGGAAATCCTTTGGGAAATAATCAAGCAAACAGAAAGGTCGTGTGCCCGGTCTTCTCCTATCAAAAAATCTTGAATAGTTTTCAATGCCACTGCAATAGCCTAATTCTTTTATCATTTCCAGATCATACTCCACCCGTTCTTTCAGCCGTTGCGCTTCTATTAGTTTCCCTGAATTGTTAAAATATTCCACCTGTGCAAACAGTTCATCCTGTATTTCATAGGTTACCTGTTGCATAATATCTTTCGGTGCTACATAAAGGTTAGCAGGAAAAATTGCGGCATCTTCCATTTTGCCGATCCGTTTTCCGGTTACCACATCCATACTTTCTATTTCCTCTATTTCATCACCAAAAAAGGTAATACGATAACCATAATCTACATATGGTAAATTGATGTCGACCGTGTCGCCTTTTACACGGAATGTTCCCCTGTTGAATTCGAGGGTTGTTCTATTGTATAAAGAATTAACCAATGAATGCAGAAAACCCTGTCTTGAAATAGTTTGTCCTTTTTTAATACGAATGATCCCATTCTCATAATCTGTAGGATTTCCCATACCATAAATACAACTAACAGAAGCAACGACAATGATATCCCTTCTGCCACTGAGCAAACTTGATGTTGCTCTCAGTCGAAGTTTATCCAATTCGTCATTAATGCTGAGATCTTTTTCAATATATACGCCGCTTACAGGCATATAAGCCTCAGGCTGGTAATAATCGTAGTAGGAAACGAAGTATTCCACTGCATTCTCCGGAAAAAATTGCCGGAACTCGCCATATAGTTGAGCTACCAATGTTTTATTGTGGGTTAAAACAAGCGTTGGCCTTTGCACATTCTGTATTACGTTGGCTACAGTAAAAGTTTTTCCACTTCCCGTTACTCCCAGAAGCGTCTGGTATCTCTCGCCAGTAAGTATTCCTTCCGTCAATTGACGGATTGCATCTGGCTGATCACCAGCGGGTGGAAAAGGGCTATGAAGGTTAAACGGCATACTGCAAGTTAAAGAAATATCATTCCTCGGATCGCTTTCGATATTCTGACAATAGATACATTTTTCCGAATGCTAAATGTTTTTATAAGCAGTGAAGGAAAAGATTTTTTTCGGAAAGAAATCTTTTTAGGACTTATAAAGACCATGCTTATAAGGAAATGAGTAGTGAAATTTAAGTATAGTAAAACTACTTCATGTTTTTACTTCTAAGGACTATGTGTTACCACCTAATTTTTAATAATTAAGTCGTTTTTTTTTGTGATTCTAAATATAAAATAAGTAGTTTGTTATTGGCGAACATAAGCCAGGAGTGCTGCTGATTTTTTAGAAAAACCACCTATTTAGCAAATAGTTTTTTCAGTATCATTCTTTAGTTGCCAACATCCAATATCCTAATAAAATGAAAAAACCACTATTAGCTTTTTGCTTTGCAGGCATCTCCTATGCAGCCTGCGCACAGCAATTTTCCTTACTAAAAGATATTAACCCAGGCTCAGCAAGCAGCAACATTTGTTATCTTACAGACGTGGATAATACCCTTTTTTTTGCTGCTAATAATGGCGTAAATGGCATGGAGCTTTGGAAAACTAATGGTACCGACAATGGTACTATCCTGGTAAAGGATATCAATCCGGGTTCAGCTAGTAGTAGCATTGGTTATCTTACCCAGGTAAATCAAACTTTATTCTTTGTAGCAAATAACGGTAATACTGGTACGGAGCTTTGGAAAAGTGACGGTACAGATGCAGGTACAATTATGGTGAAGGATATAAGGTCAGGTCCAATGGGAAGTAATCCTTCTGCTCTCGCTAACGTAAATGGGTTATTATATTTTGCTGCAAATGATGGTGTAAATGGGGTAGAACTTTGGAAAACTGATGGAACGGCGGCAGGCACTTCAATGGTAAAAGATATAAACCCATATTCAGGCAGCAGCTATCCCCAATCACTGGCTAATGCAAATGGCGTTTTATTTTTTTCCGCTAATAATGGTGCAGTAGGAATGGAGCTTTGGAAAACTGATGGTACCGCGGCGGGTACAGTAATAGTCAAAGATATATGGTCCGGAACAAATGGAGGTTATCCCTCCGGGCTTGTTGATGTAAATGGCACAGTATTCTTTTCAGCTAATAATGGTACAAAGGGAACAGAGCTTTGGAAAAGCGATGGAACAGCGACAGGAACAGTAATGGTAAAAGATATATGGCTTAATTCAGGAGCGAGTAATCCTTTTGCTCTGAAGAATGTAAATGGCACATTATTCTTTTCTGCGGATAACGGCACAAAAGGCGCCGAGCTTTGGAAAAGTGATGGAACAGCAGCGGGTACGGTATTAGTAAAAGATGTATGGCCGGGAGCGACAAGTGGTGCAATCGGCAATTTTTCTAAAGTTCTCAATAAATTGATTTTTACAGGAAATGATGGAGTGAATGGATATAAAACCTGGGAGAGCGATGGTTCTGATGCAGGAACCGCAATTGCCACGGAGATTGGAAGCCCCGATAATGGGGATATGCGGGAAGTAATTGAAACTGATTATAACATTTTTGCAAGCATTAGTGAAACTGATATTGGACGTGAGCTTTGGGCTGTAAGTTATTCATCCATTCTACCTCTTGATCTGCTTGAGTTTAAAGGCAGGCTTGTAAACAATGATGGTATTTTGAACTGGAAGACAGGTAATGAAATAAATATAGCGGAGTTCGGGATAGAAAGAAGCCTTAATGGCAACAGCTTCATTTCGGTTGGTAATGTTAATGCGGCTAATATACCTGGAATACACAACTATACATTTACTGATGCAAACATTACCGACTTAGGGACGGATATTGTTTATTACAGGTTGAAACAAAGAGATATCGATGGCCGTTATACTTATTCAAAAGTTATTTCCATATCTATCAAGAACGCAACAGGAATCACTTTATATCCAAACCCTGCTGTTGCTGAAGTATATCTTACTGTAGTTGCTCCAAGAAAGGAAAAAATGGATTACCAGTTTTTTGATAATGCTGGCCGAATTGTAATGCAAGAAACAACGCAGGTGTTAGCGGGAACTAACCGGTTTTCTGTTGATATAAACAGGTTGCCTGCAGGAGTTTATTATATCAAACTCAATAGTAATTCTATCAATAAAAAATTACAATTTGTAAAACACTAACAGCGTTTTGGATAAACAAAGAAGCAGGGCATTATATACCCTGCTTCTTTGTTTTTAACTTCCGTTTAGTATAAAGAGAAAAATCTGCAAGTATCGTTTCGTACTCCTGGTGCATCAATGGGGATGTAAGCAAAAAATCTGCTGTAGCCCTGTTACAAGCTGTAGGTATATTCCAGGTAGCTGCCACCCGAAGCAGAGCCTTGATATCGGGATCATGAGGTTGTGCTTCCATCGGGTCCCAGAAAAAGATCAGGGCATCCAATTTTCCTTCAGCAATACTTGCTCCTATTTGCTGGTCGCCTCCTAATGGCCCACTTAAAAATTTGGTAATGGGTTGACCTAATGATTTTTCAAGTAAAGTTCCCGTGGTGCCGGTAGCATAAAGCAAATGCCTGGACAGAGCTGTTTTATTATAGATGGCCCACTCTATTATTTCGTCCTTCATATTGTCATGTGCTACTAAAGCAATTCTTTTTCGGCTGGCCAGTATCCTGGTATTCATTAGTTTTTATTTGATATTGTTTGATAATGTTTTGGCGGTATAGATAAAGAAAAAATTATTTCCGGCAATAAAAAACAATATGAAGATAGGAGATAAAAATAATGCAGGTTTGCGGGCATAAAAAAAGCATCCCGGAATAGCGGAATGCTCTGCAAAGAAAATAAGTTAATTATTTAAAATCAGCGCTTACAGAAATCTTTGGATTTTTAGCCACTTTACCGCCATCAATTGGTGCGCCGCTAATACCATAATCAGCTAGCGCTATAGAAAAAGTAGCGGAAACTGATACACTACCATTTTTTACTTCAACCGTACCGGGAACTTTTACTTTTTGTTCTTTTCCTTTCACACCAAGTAAACCTTCTACTTCAGTTTTGTAAGAACCATCTTTGGTAAAATCTACTGTGGAAAGATTTGCGATATTTCCTTTAAAAGTGAACTTGGGAAATTCATTAGAATTCAGCCATTTTTCGCCATTAAAATGTTCCTGCATCATGGGGTTAGCAAAAGCGAAACTTTTAACAATGGCTTCAAACTGAACAGAACCGGTTTTTGTATCTATAGCAGCGATCACAGTTTTATTATCTGCTTTTGGTAAGGCATCAATGGATGTACTGGCATCAAAAGAAACGGTAGCCGAAGTTGTTGTTTTCTTTTGTGCGAATAAACTGCCTGCTGCAATTACGAGGCTTAAGAAAAGAGTAGTTTTTTTCATTTGTAACTTTTTTAATTGTGTGGGTTTGTTTATTTATTTGTTTAAGGTGCATCTTTTGAAAGTGATAAATTCAGTTCCCAAAATTTCACTTAGAACCCCGCCGCTGCAGGAGCCTTTAATCGAAGCTGAATCACCTACTTTTAGCGTTTTTGCTTCAGAAATATACTGTTCCTGGAAAGCAAAAATGGCATAAGACCCGCTGGCAGTATCTATAAATTTGATATTTACTGTAGTATCCGCGGCCTCTATTTCAGAAACCATGCCGTTTACTGTTATTATTTTGTCAGTATACTTTTTATTAGCCGCACTATCATTCTCTTCAAACTCCCTTATAAAATCAATAGCATTCACAGTATAAACAGCTTTTCTATCCTTTGTATCAGCAAACTTTTCTGTAGCTATATACCAATAAATGGCAGCCCCAATCCCAACCAATAAAAGAAATGCGATCAATATTTTTTTCAACCAGGGTCGCTTTTTTTTTGACATTTTTACAAATTAAATTACTGGTAACATTATTACTGATGCTTTGTTTACTAAATTAGTAGACAAATATACGATGTTTAAACATTGAAATGGTTTTATACTCTTAAAAAAATGTAAAAAGCCGTTCTGCTTTAGCGGAACGACTTTCATCTTACTAACACATCCACAACTTCCCAGCCGGGGATGAATATTTTACGAAGCTTGTACTTCTTTTATTTTTTCCCTGATTTTTGCTTCGATCTCTTTAGCCAGTTCGGGGTTATCTATCAATAATTGCTTAACAGATTCACGCCCCTGGCCAAGTTTATCGCTGTTATAACTGAACCAGCTACCGCTTTTTTGCACTATGCCCAGTTCAACACCCATGTCAATGATCTCGCCGTTTTTAGAAATCCCCTCACCAAAAATGATATCAAACTCAGCAGCTCTGAAAGGAGGGGCTACTTTATTCTTAACGACTTTCACTTTCACCCGGTTGCCTATCGCTTCATCGCCATCCTTTATCTGGGTGCTTCTACGTATATCAAGGCGAACAGATGCATAAAATTTCAATGCATTACCGCCTGTTGTTGTTTCGGGGTTACCAAACATAACACCGATCTTCTCCCGCAACTGGTTTATGAAAATACAGATGGTATTTGTTTTAGAAATGGTTGCAGTCAGTTTACGAAGTGCCTGGCTCATCAGCCTTGCATGCAACCCCATTTTGCTATCGCCCATTTCTCCTTCCAGCTCACTTTTAGGCACCAGGGCGGCGACAGAATCAATCACCACCACATCCAATGCTCCAGACAGAATTAAGCGATCAGCAATTTCCAGCGCTTGCTCACCATAATCCGGTTGGGATATTAAAAGATTATCAACATCTACACCTAGTTTTTGAGCATAAGCACTGTCAAAAGCATGTTCCGCATCAATTATAGCACACATGCCGCCTTTTTTCTGTGCTTCAGCTATAACATGCGTAGCAACTGTCGTTTTACCTGAAGACTCAGGTCCGTAGATTTCTACTACCCTTCCTCTTGGCAGACCGCCTATACCAAGGGCCACATCCAAACCGATAGAACCAGTAGAGATAACTTCCTGTAATTGTTCTCCTTTTTCGTTCATCATCATCACACTGCCTTTACCATAGTCTTTTTCTATTTTGTCCATGGTCAGTTTTAAAGCTTTGAGCTTTTCACTATTATTTGACATGTCGGTAGTTTTTTCAGTTTTTGCCATTTCCAAAATTATGATTTACGTATTGCCGGACTAATAAATTTATAAACAAAACGAAACTAAAGTATTTAGTAAATAAAAACTAATATTTTTTGTATTATTTTTTGGTTGAGGTTAGGATTGCTAAAAAATTTTACGGTAAAATTCCATCCGCCCAAATGGCAATTAGCTGCGAGGCCCCACCTATAAGCAATCCCGTATAAATTTCTTTTTGTGTATGGTCGGAAACAATAAAACGGGCAGTGCAAACAAGTCCGGCTATTAAAAAAGCAAACGACACATAAATGGTGTAACTGCCGGATTGCGTAAAAGAGAGTAAGGACATAAAAACAAGCATGATTCCCATCGAAATTGCATGCATACTTACTTTCATAATGATATTAGCTAACAGCCCAAGTGAAGAAGCAATGAATATAGCCATAGAAAGTTGTACTACTTCTTTTGAAAACTGGGCTTGATTTCGTAATACATAGCTCATCCAGAAATAGTAAATACCGCATGCGATATAAGGAAT
>CAMLEX010000023.1 GCA_946479055.1 uncultured Bacteroidota bacterium
TTTAAAGTAATATCATTGATAATAACTTCGCCCTTTACTGCATCCAAAAAACCCAATAGTATATTCAGTATAGTTGTCTTTCCTTTTCCCGAAGCGCCGGTGATACCAATAAAATCTCTTTTTTGGATGCTAAGATTAAAACAATTCAGCACCTGTTGTTCTGCATAATTAAAGCTTATATCTTTTAATCGCATTGATTGAATGCTAACTGAAGGTGATCGTTCTTTGGCTGTTGTACTTGTTTTATCGTTTTGTACCAGGTCGCTGGCTGAAAATTCATAGGCCCTCATCTGCCCGCTGATATTGGTGATCTTTACTATCCCTGGTATGATCTTATATGCCGCAGCCATAAAAGCTCCGATGGTTAACAGCGATGTTGTATCATTATTCCCTGACCATTTTGCAATAACGATCAGCATGAACAGGCCCATTACGGCGAATACCTCGATAATACGGCCAGGCATGCTTTGTATGGCAATTGTATCAAATAAAGAAGTGCTGAATTTTTTACGGGAATTAATAAACCGTTGCAGGAAAAAATCATGGCGGTCATAAATATTGCTTTCTACATATCCTTTTAAAGCATCCAATACATACTGATATGACCGCTCATTGTTGATTTGAATACTTTTCCTGGTTATTGCCATTCTTTTTTTGATCAGGTAAAATACAATAATAACAGGTGGTAATAATATTGCCAATAACAATAAAAATAATTTTGCATTAAAAAGGAGAATCGCCAGGACCGCTATGCTGATCAAACATGACTGCGTGATGATCTGCTGAATACCGGATAAGATGTATTGACAAAATTCAAAAGGCTGGAAACATATTTTGCGGATATGTTTGGAAGAATCAATAGTAACAAACTCATCATACCCCGCATGCTGATAATTCTGCAGATTGTTACGGGATATTCGTATCGCTACACGACTATTAAACTGATAATTTTCTTTTGCGATAAAGTAACCAGCCATGTTTTTAAGCCCAAAGAGAATGAAGAAAAGACCAATAAGCCAAACAGATTCTTTATTGGTAAGCCAACCGGGCAGGACGGATAAAATTTTGCTATCGCCAGGCTGGATGTAAAACTGGATGATCCATAGTAGAACGGCAAGCGAAACAATGTCAATGATGCTGATAACAATATCGAGCATGATCAGTATGCTGAAATGCTTTTTTTCTTTTTTAGCAAGAATGAGCCATGTATTTCTCCAAATTTTTTTCACTTACTATAGAGCTATTAATGTTGTAACCTGGAATGCTTTTATCAGTTTTCTTGTATATGGCTTTATCAGTCGGAATTTTTTTTTAAAGGGTTGGCTTTTCAGTTTTACCATCAGCAACGAATAATGGAAAAAAGGTAAAGATAATTATGCCATACTGTGTTTCAAATACGGATTCCGTAAATAACCAGGCTAGTAATAACAGGATAATAAAGCTGGTCATCCTGTTTTTTTTGAGTACGGCAATTTTCACGAGCGAAAAACAGATCATCAGAAAAACTGACAAGCCAATAATGCCGTTTTGCAAAATAGTTTCCAAAAATTGATTATGAGTATTATAAATAAGATAACCGCTGTCGCCTCTAACAGGGTCACCGGTGTACATATTTTTGGAAATATATTTATTATTCAATGCGGTTTGTGCATCGCCCGGGCTTACGCCTATCAACCAACGGTTATTTTCAGTTAGTATCTCGCCAACAAATCTCCATTGAAGCAGCCGAAACTGCAGGCCATTAAAGTAATCGCCCTGGTCAAACCTTTTCTGTGTTATTATTTTAATGTCGCCTTTTATTATTTCAGAAAACCTTTCACTAACTGGATTCCGTATGGAAAAAAATAAAGTGGCGACAATGATACACAACACGGACATACTGGCAACTGCCTTGCGGTTCATTTTATTTTTTTTCCAAAGGTTTAAAAAATAATAAACAAGGTAAAAGACAAAAAAGACGATAACAAGTTTGGATGAAAGCAGAACCAGGAACGCTGAAAGATAGATGATCAGGAAAATATGAAATGGCCGCGCAATAAGAAACTCTTTTTTTGCTATGCTTTCTAATAGAAAAATAAGAGCAATGGCTATAAGCAGGGAAAAATAAACTGCATGTTGATTGATTGGACTGACCAATGCATGATAAAAGAAAAGCGATGTATCATGGGTCTCCCGGAAATTAAAGAAAGAAATGTACAGGCAATATAATGTAGCCGCGATAAGTATAAGGCAATAATGAGAAAATAATTTTTTTCTGGTATCTGCATTTAGATAAAAAGACACCAAAACAGCTAAGGGAGTTATTATCAGACCGGTTTTAATCCGAACATTATTCCAGCCTTGTTGCATATCGTTGGTGTAAAGAAGACTAATAACCTGCAACAGGAAAAACAAGAAGCAGCCTGCAAGAAAAAGATGACGAGTCTTTTTTTGAAATACATCGCTAAATGCTGACCGGGGTAAAAAAATGCCGGAAAATAGGATGGCTGTTATGCTGATACTTGTGACCGCCCTGAATGAAAAGATAAGACTGGAAAAAAAGACCAGGTATAGAATATGGATAAACGTGTTAAGAATTCTTTTTTTTCTAAGGTCTGTAGTCATTACCAACAATTAGACGGGAAGTTTATAATCTATATATCAAACAACTTTGCGAAGCCGGGCATGTTTTTTTAATTTTTGATTTACGGAACTGAATACAACATAGATAAAGGCAATGGAAAGGCAAAATGCTAACCCTAAAAAAAGCCAAAGAAATAAGCTGGGCCCGATAGGTTTTTTGAATTTACTGAAGCTTTGTAATACCTGTATGGCAGTAGCAAATTTCAGTTCTTCCTTGTAGAAAAGATGCTTTTCATTCATTTCGATCAATTGACGGCTGATGCCCGAAGCGTCGATAATAAGGGAAGGACCAGCGCTTTTACCAGTTAATATATTGGCTATTGTTTTTTTTGTTGAATCCAATCGTTGTATCTCGTCGCTTGTTTTATCAATCAGTTCCAGAAGCCTGTTTCTTTTCGCCGTTAGCCTGTCTTTTACAGATTCACTGTTATCAAAGCCGTTAACAATGCCTTTTTGAAGATCGTCCAATATGGAGATATCGGTTACCCGTGCATCAATTGTAAAACCATTGGGGTTAGTGGGTGTAAATATTTTCTGTATTTCCTCCGCGTTTATTTCTTTTACCTTGTGTAACATATCTGCACTGCACTTAAATGTCGTTGCAAGCTCTGTGTATTCCCTGCTTCTTAAAAGAGCATTCCAGTTAGTGACGATCTGGATTGCGTTCTGATTGCTAAGTATAGTTGATTGCAGTATTAAACGGGATTGATAGATGGGTGAAAGGGAACGATACCGGAGAAATCCTAATAACAGTCCGGTAGTTGTGGCGGCAATGAAAATCCATTTGTGTTTTTTGAAAAATGATATGCCCCGCTGAAGTAATACAATCAGGTCTATGTCATCATGCTGGAGCTCCGTGTTTTTGGGATTAGCACTCATAAGTTGCTTGTTGGAATAATCTTAAGTTATGATAAATCTTTACATTTCTGAATTCATTTATTTTTTACTGAAACCCGGACATAGAAATCCCCTGGGTATTTTTAATCATTTAAACGTACTTTATTTTTGCCAGGTTGCCTGATATTGTATAAATCATGGATTATATTTTGTTACATAGGTATAGTCGGTATTATCTTCGTTATCATCTATGCTTTCTGCAAAAAAGAATAAGCTGATCTATAATTTTTTTTCCCTGGGCGCTGTGCAGGCAATCAGCTCTCTTATCCAGTTGATCGTTATTCCTCATGTAATTAGTAAAATAGGTGTAGATGGTTTTGGAGTGGTTGCTGTGGCGCAGGTCGTTATGTTTTACCTGGCTGTCTTTACCGATTATGGATTTAACCAGACAGCTACCAGGGATATTGCTCTTTGCAAGGATGATCAAAAAAAAGTTTCTGAAATCTTTTTCAGGGTTTATTTTTCCAGGCTGTTTCTGTGTATTGTTGCTTTTATAGTGCTTCTTGCTTTAGTTCTGCTTATCCCATTTTTCCGCGATCATCTTTTTCTGTATATGATGGCTTTTGCATTTGTCGTAGGCCAATCTCTATTGACAAATTGGTTTTTCCAGGGTTTAGAACGAATGCATTTTATTGCGGTTGCTACACTGGTTGGCCGTGTATTGTTTGCCATTCTTGTATTTCTTTTTATCAGGAACAAAGATGATGATTTTCTTTTTCTTTTCTTTCTTGGTATTGGAAATATAGTTGCCGGATTGATAAGTATAACCACAGCCGTCCGTATCTGTAAGTTGGAATTTATTAAACCTTCCAGGGCCGCTATCAGGAAGGAATTAGAAGATGGATGGCATATCACATTAAGTCATCTTTCAAACAGTACCTGTCACTACGCCAACATATTTATTTTACGTTTTTTTGCTACAGATCTTGCGGTAGGATACTACAGTATTGCTGAAAGAATATTTTTTACTGTTAAGCAGGTTTTTGTTGTGTTTTCGCAAACTGTTTATCCTGGAGTATGCCAACTGATACAACAAGGGAAAGAAAAAGCGATCTCTTTTCTCAGTAAGACATATACTGCTTTTCTGATTGCTGTCATCATTGGGAGTGGTATGCTTTTTATATTTTCACCCCAGGTGCTCTACTTTTTTATGGGCGAGCAATATGGTAATGCTGTATTCTATCTGCGGGTACTTAGTATTGTTTCAGTGGTAGTTTGTCTTAATATCCCGGGAACTCTTATATTATTGGCCATGGATCAGAAAAAAACATATTTCCGGATATATGGACTTGCTACGATCTTCAATATCCTGGGCAATATAGTTCTGGCTCGTTTTTTTGAAGCTGCCGGTACAGTTATGACAATTTTCATCACCGAATTTTTTATAACTATTGCGCTTACCCGTGCAGTTTACCAGAAGAGGATAATAAAAGGAAAAGTGGTGGATATGCCACTGAATGAGATAAGTTAAAATAGCAGGATAAAAAAGCAAATAAAGCAAACATTTTTTTTAAAGCTGATATATGAATGTTAATAAATACTTTCCTTTTGCATTCATCTATTTTTTTATAAACTCCCTGGCTTTGCCATTCGGACTTACTTACACGGCACTGCTTGCTCCATTGTTTTATGTATGGGTATTGCTGTTAAGAAAAAAAGAAATTCTGTGGCCTTTTATTATTATTCTCCTGCCCTTCGTTATTATTCACATTACGTTTGTTGAACCAGTTATCAAAACATATGCGGTGTCCCTGCTGAATCTGCTACTGGTTTATATCTTTTGCCAGGCGGTGTATACTTTTTTGATTGTCTGTGCTGATATAGAAAAAATATTTCGTGGCATATTGATAATTAATTTTATTGTATGCCTTATTGCTATACCGTTATATTTTACTCCCTATTTCTCACTACTGTGGGATGAACAGAATATAACTGAAGGCGTTGGGGTATTGCGAAGACTGAGACTTTTTACTTACGAGCCTTCTTATTATGCCTTGTTGTTCGTTCCTTTCTTTTTCTTTTTTTTGCTTCAGTATTTTTTCAGGCTGAATAAGATCCGGGGCGGCTTGTTATTACTGATGCTGTTCCTTCCTTATCTACTCTCTTTTTCAATTGGGGTGATGGGAGCCATTCTGCTGGCTGTTTTTTTTACATGGATCATTTATTTTAAAAGGTTGACATCTAAGAAAAGAATTGCCAATGCCATCATCACAACCAGCGTATCATTTACTTCGGTATTATTAATAGTGATTTTGTTTTTCAGGCACAATCCTATTTTTACCAGGATTGGCAATATTTTTATAGGCAGGGACAGTTCAGGTAAAGGAAGAACAGTAGATGCTTTTCATTTGGCCGGAAAAATGCTGAATGAGAAAAATGAATACTGGGGTATTGGCCTTGGACAGATAAAAATAATCGGGGATGATATTATCCGTAGTTATTATTTGTATAATATGGACTTCACGGCTACAATTCCGAACGCTGCTGCAGAAACTTTAGCCATATTTGGCTGGGTTGGTTTTTTACTAAGGATTCTTGTTGAATTGTTCTTATTCTTTTATACCAGGGTTTGGACGAATTATTATCGCCTGCTGCTTTTTCTCTTTATATTCATTTACCAGTTTACAGGCAGTTTTATTACAAATATTGCGGAATATGTAATATGGATCTTAGCTTTCACCAATGTTTTTCACGAATTTGATGTAACATTAACATCAGGTAATAGAAATGCCCCGGTTACATCGAACCGGCAGGTGCAGCTTTAAGTACCAACCTTTTTTCACGACATGCCTGTAACATAAGACGTTCATAATCGTCGATATTTTTTTCAATATTGTAAATGGTTCTGATCTTTTCAATATTGGAGCGTTTTCGTTCAGCGGCTTTACAATCCTCAGGGGTATTCATAAGCTCTGCAACTTCATCGGCATTTGAAAAATAATCAGCCCCGTTTTGTAAAACAGCTTTATTAAAAGCATTGTTATGCGCTGAAATATTGCATCGGCAGGCCATTGCTTCAAGCAAGGAAGGATTAGTACCTCCTACAGAATGGCCATGAAAATAGCGGGCTGAATAATACCGGAGATTATTAAGAATGGATTGATCATATACAGAACCTGCAAATTGAATTCCAGAATGATGAAATTCTGTGTTTAAATATTTTCCAAATTTATTGCAGGCATTTCCTATAATAAGTAACGGATATGCTTTTTCAGATGCAAGCCATCCGCGGAGGATCATTTCAATATTATTTTCAGGTTCCATCCTGGCAACCAGCAAAAAATATTGGTTGGGCGTCAGTTTATATGTTTCAGGAACAGAACAATCCGGCTCTGTAAAAACTTCGGCGCCGTAAGGAATATATACCGGTCTCCTGCCATAGTTAGCCCAAAAATGATGTTGCATCTGTGGAGAATCTGCAATCAGTACCTGCGCATTTTTAGCCGCCAGTGATTCGGCGAATTTTAAAAATTTTCGGGTAGGCTTATTATACTTACTACGCATCCATTCCATTCCATCTATGTTCACCATATTGATCGCTTTTTTGGGCCAGCGCCAATGCCAGATGGAATCGCTTGTATAACCAAGATGAAGCAGGACATCTAAATCTCTTTTCCGGGAATCATTAATGCAGTTCAGATCATAAATAAATTGACCAGCCGTACCTAGTTTTTGTTCCGGGTCTACACAGTGAATGATCTGAACACCGTTCCACTCTTTTTCTTTATAGGGATGCTGACTTGAATTATAAACATATACTTCATGTCCTCTTTGAGACAGGCCGGAAGAAAGGTATTCGGCAAATTGCTCAAACCCGCCATAGTGATTGGGTATTCCTCTTGTTCCTAATATGCCAATCCTTAGTTTTTGCATAAGGAGATAATATTTTGATATGCGTTTAAAGTACTGGCTGCTGCCTGCTGCCAGGTATAGTTTTGTAAAATTTTTTGTTGTAACGCTTTACGGCAATCACTTTGTGCCGCTTTTTCTACTGCATTGAATATCGATTCCGGGTTTGCCGGATCACAGTAAAAAGCATCGTCTCCAAAATATTCTCTTGTAAAACCTTTTTCAGTGATAACAATATTGCATCCAAGGGCGGCTGCTTCCAGTGATGAAAGGCCGCAGGTCTCATGCCAGCTTGGTAATACATGAACTTTGGCTTTTTTGTAATAGTCAACCAGGGTTTGTACAGGCACCCGCCCACAAAAAATAATATTTTTCGAAGCAATTTTTTTACATTCTTCATAATACTTTCTTTGATTGGGCGCAGGTAAACCTGTGAGCAGAAGTGTGTATACCGTATCATTTAACGCCCTGATCAGATTCAATTGATTTTTTCTTCCTTCTATTCTTGCCGCGGAAAGGATAAGCTTGTTATCTTTTTCGGATTCGGGAGAGGAATAAAAAATCGAATTATCAATTCCATTTGGGATTACAGAATATTTTTTTTTCATTTTATATAGTTCCTCTATCTTTTGATATTCGGCTTCTGAATTGGGCAGCAACAGTGAAGCTTTTTGAAGAATCTCTTTAATACTTTTTTCTTGTCCTTTCCACAGGTAAGATTTGCTTTGCAGGCTGTCTTTTTTCAGTATCCATCGGGCAATTGTTTTTATATATTCATTAGCACCGGAAGGAAATAAACGTAGCACGGATCCTGTCAACCCTTTGCGATGTTGCATATCATATTCAGAATAGTCAACAAGTATTGTTGAAACCACCACGGGCTTTGTTGTTTTGGAAATGTGAAAAAGAATATCTGCCGGCCGTGTAATGTTAAAAACATGAAGCAGGTCATATTTCGAATAGTCGATTTTTTCTGTAGTTAGAAAGAGATCAACACAAACCCCTAATTCCTGAAGGAATTTTGCAGTCTGTAAAACCTGTTCTGTATCTCCGCCAGGAACGGTATGTAAAGTTGATCGTGTGATAAACGCTATTTTCATCAGATATTCAGCAACAACTGTTATAATTGGATGTTTAACAGGCTAATCGGATAATTCAATTGATAAGCTGCCTGTGGGCAATAAAAATTATTATCCTAATTTGGATTGAAAGCCAATCCCTGTTATCTGAGTTCCTTATTGTTGATTGAGAGGAGTATTGTAATGTTAAGACAAAATGTAGCGGCTGTTTATTTTCTTTTCAGTTTGGAGGCGTATTTAAAACAAAAATCACTATTTTCGCACCCCTTAATAGCTAGGGCAATTTGAAGTTCCGTAGAAATAACTATTTTTTGCTCAGCGCATTAATTTAGTTTTCAAACGGTTAGAGTAATAAAAATCGGGAAGTAGCGCAGGCCGGTAGCGCACCTGGTTTGGGACCAGGGGGTCGCAGGTTCGAATCCTGTCTTCCCGACAAAAGTCCTTCCGTCATTGGCGGAGGGACTTTTTTATGTAAAAAATATCGGATAGTTTGAAAGCGAAGCATTCGGCTTAATGTAACTGATATGGTAAAAAAGATTAATGGAAATTGGGGGCGGCAGGCTACTGTAAATATTTATGTTGCTCTTTTGTTACGCCTGGCTATTGTGCTTTTTTTATTTTTTATCAGCCGGTTTCTCTTTTTCGCATTGAATACTGAATATTTTCCGGGGATCACATTTGATCGCTGGATATTGATTTTGAAAGGCGGTTTCCGTTTCGACCTGGCAGCATTGCTCTACGTTAATTCATTATACATACTTCTGCAAATTTTGCCTTTGCCTCTCCGGTACAGTATTAAATACCAGAAGGTCGCCAGGATCATTTTTTTTGTTACTAATGGACTTGCCTTATTAGCTAATACGATCGACTTTATTTATTTCAGGTTTACGCTTCGTCGTTTTACTTTGGCTGTATTTGATGAGTTTGCTCATGAAAAAGGAAAAAGCAATTTCCTGCTTCAGTTTGGTATTGATTATTGGTATGTGGTATTGATATTTATTATACTGATACTATCGCTTATCTGGTTGTACGATCGAATAGCCATTAAAAAGCCGGAGCGGATACGTCCCTGGCTTTATTATCCTTCGGGAATTGTTATTATGTTGCTTACTATTACGTTGATGGTAGGAGGTATTCGTGGCGATTTCAAATATAGTACCCGGCCCATCACTATGAGTAATGCCGGTGAATACGTTAATGCACCAGCTGAAATTCCATTAGTGCTCAATACACCATTTTGTATTATTCGTACATCCCGGCAAACCTTTTATAAAAAAGATAATTATTACCCGGAAGCACAAATAGATTCTGTGTATACCCCCGTCCAAAACCTGGTATCTGACAAGCCTTTTAAATATGATAATGTAGTTGTGATCATTTTAGAAAGTTTTGGAAAGGATGGTGTTGGTTTTTATAATAAAAACCTGAAAGGAGGAACTTATAAAGGATATACTCCATTCCTGGATTCATTGATCTCTGTTAGCCGTGTTGGAATGAATTCATTTGCCAATGGCAGAAAATCCATTGACGCCCTGCCGGCTGTTCTGGCAGGTATTCCCACCGGTGAAATTTCATTTGTTCTTACACCCTATGCATCCAATAAACTTAAAAGTTTACCAGCTATACTGGAAGAGAAAGGATATCATACTTCTTTTTTTCATGGAGCTCCTAACGGATCTATGGGTTTTAAAGCGATGATGAATTTGATGGGCGTTGAGAAATATTATGGAAAGGATGAATACAATAACGATAAAGACTTTGACGGGCTTTGGGGAATTTGGGATGAGCCATTCTTTCAATTTTTTGCACACAATCTTGATACAATTCAACAACCTTTTTTCTCAACTATTTTCTCACTTTCCTCTCATCATCCGTTTAAAGTGCCGAAAAAATACAAAGGTGTTTTTCCAAAAGGTAAGGCTCCTATTTATGAATGCATGGGTTATACCGATATGGCTTTGCGCAAATTCTTTGCTACTGCTTCCAAAATGAAATGGTTTGATAAAACACTGTTTGTAATAACTGCTGATCATGCTACAGTATCTGATTTTCCAGAATACCAGACAACAACAGGGCATATGTCTATTCCCATTATTTTTTATCATCCCGGCGACAAGTTTCTACCGAAGATAGATAGTGCGGTGGTGCAACAGACTGATATCATGCCGAGTGTCTTGTCTTATTTGAATTATTCAGGTAAAATTGTTGCATTTGGAAAAAACATCTTTGATTCAACACGTAGCAACTCGGCGGCAAATTACGTGGGTGCATTTCGTTGGACGCAGGATAATTATGTATTGGAATACAACGAAGGTCATGCAACAGGACTTTATGATTATAGCAACGACAGGTTGATGCTATCCAATTTAAAAGATGTCCTGGTTCCAAAACGGGATTCCATGGAAAGAAAGGTGAAAGCCTTTATACAACAATATCATAACCGCTTACTTGAAGACAATATGCTTCCGGGTAAATAAGTCTGGCTGAAAAAAAAAGGCTCCTTTTACAGGAAGCCTTTTGAAGTAATAAACACAACTAATAAAAAGATATACGGTTAAATAATACCAGCTAGTTCCAGGCTTTTTTTCTTCAGTTTTCTTAACTCAATATCTTCAATAAGCGGATCAGGTGTCAGGATCAGTGAAGTGTTATTTTCTTTCCACCAGGTACTGTTCTTCAGTTCCTGGAATGAGATAACACCGACAAGATATTTTCTTTCTTCCTGTGCATGCCATTCTTCCAGCCATTCAAAACGATCGCGGGGAATCAATTGCAAATCATCAAAACTAACATAGACCCGCAGAAAAACATCCTGGCTCAGTTCATGGGGTTTATGATGATACAGTTTTTTGTATTCGTATTTATATTGATAGCGTAAAGCTGAAATATCACTTAATACAGCGGAAGCCGTCGGAAAGCTTCCGGCGCCTTTGCCATAAAAAAATTGTTTATCAGCAAAGCCGCTTTCTATTACTACACCATTGTATTCATTTTTTACAAAGGCCAAATGATCATCCGGTTTTACAAATTGTGGTAATACAAAGGCCGCCACTTTTCCATTCTGCAGTTTTTTTGCCTGCGCTACTAATTTAATCTGGTGATTCTTTTCTTTGGCTACCCTGGCATCCCCGGCTTGAATGTTCTGTATACCATTGAATAAAATATTCTCCGGTGCTTCTACGATACCATAAGCATGGGTCAGTAAGAAAGTCCATTTGTTTGCCGCATCAAAACCCTCTACGTCCAGCTTTGGATTGCTTTCTGCAAAACCTAACTGTTGTGCCAGTATCAATGCTTGTTTGAAGTCGAGACCTTCTTCAAACATTTTTGTAAGGATGAAATTGGTTGAGCCGTTTACAATGGCTTTGATTGAATGTAATAGATCATTATCATAATATTCCTCCAGGTTTCTTATTACAGGAATAGATGCACAGGCCGCTGATTCATACAATAATGACTGACCGGTTTTTTCTTGCAGGCCCAGCAATGCGGGTAAGTTCTCGGCTATCATCTTTTTGTTGGCGCTTACTACGTCTTTTCCATTTTTTAATGCCATAGATACGATCTGGTAGGCGGCTTCGGCATCGTCAATTACTTCCACGATCACGTTTATTTCGGGATCGTTCAGTAATACATCTTTATCTGTTGTAAACAAAGATGATGGAGCATTTCTTTTTTTCTCCGGATTTTTAATACAAACTTTTTTCAGTTGTGCTTTTAACGACGGTGTTTGCTGTAGAACCTTATACAACCCTTCACCCACTACACCAAATCCGAATAAACCGATTACTAGTTGCTTGTGTGTTTCCATGTTTTAAGTTTTGGAGTTTTATAGTTTTTAAGTTCATAAGCCAGGTTGATTAAACTCTAAAACTTAGAAGTACAGAACTAACTCTATTCGTTCACTACTTTTAAATGATGAGATGATCTGTCTTCAATAAATTTTTTCAAAGCCACTTCAATTTTTTCGTATTCCAGTAAAAAACCGTCATGGCCAAAATCACTCCCTATGTTCAGTAATTCCGCTCCTGGTATGTTTTTTTGTAAATATTCCTGTTCAGTAAAAGGATAGAGTACATCTGATTGAATACCTATCACCAATGTTTTAGCTGTTATTCTTTGCAAAGCACTTTCCACACTTCCCCGTTTCCGCCCTACATCATGGCTATCCATACTCTGGCTAAGACGATAATAACAAAGTGCATTAAAACGATTGACCAATTTCAAACCCTGGTAGCGTTGATAATTATCAGAAGCATAGTTAACATCATTCGTCAGCGCTACAAATGCTTTATCTCTTCCCTGGGTAATATCATATCCATTGTAATGCCTGTAAGATAACAAAGCAATAGAACGGGCAGCTGCCAGGCCTTTTTGACCGGCATCAGACCGGCGATCAAGCCAGGTGCTATCTGCTTCAATAGCCATACGTTGCGATGCATTGAAAGCAATAGCCCATGGGGATAAAGCAGCATTGGTAGCAATAGGAACTATATGTTCAAATAATTCAGGTTCCTCAATTGCCCATTCCAGTAATTGCATGCCGCCCGTACTACCACCCAGTGCAATAAAAACTTTTTTTATACCAAGGTGATCTTTTAGCTGCTGGTATGTTTTTATCATATCACGGATGGTGAATAAAGGAAAATCGTGATAATAAGGTTGATTGCTTTGCGGATTGATGCTTAATGGAGAAATACTTCCATATGGGCTGCCGGGCTTGTTGACACAAATGATAAAATACTTTGCAGGATCAAAGAACTTTCCGTCTCCTACCAGGCCGGGCCACCATTCCAATGGATTACTATTGGCGGTAAGAGCATGAAAGATCCATATTACATTTGTTCTTTCTGCATTCAGTTTCCCATGTGTCGTATAGGCCAGGTGATAACCCGGTAGGGTTACACCTGACTCTAACGTGAATGGCTTATCGTATTTAAAAATCGAAGTCATTTTATGCTACTAATTCTTTTGCAAAAACTTTTTCAAAAGCCTGTTCAAAATCGGCTTTAATATCTTCTATGTGTTCTATGCCTGTACTGATGCGTACTAAGTTGGGTAATACACCTGATGCTTCCTGTTCTGCTTCATTTAATTGCTCATGTGTGGTAGAAGCTGGATGAATAGCCAGTGATTTGGCATCACCAACATTCGCCAGGTGGCTGATGAGTTTCAATGAATCAATGAATTTCCGTCCATTTTCCAAACCGCCTTTGATGCCAAAATTCAATATGCCACCAAATCCTTTTTTCAGGTATTTTTTAGCGAGTGCATTATAGGGGCTGCTTTTCAATCCGGGATATTGTACAAATTCTACAGAAGGATGTTGTTCCAGCCATTCTGCAAGTGCCAACGCATTTTCAACATGACGGTCTACACGCAATGACAATGTTTCCAATCCCTGTAAAAGCAGGAATGAATTGAAAGGGCTTAAAGAAGGACCAAAATCACGAAGACCTTCCACTCTTGCACGAATAGCAAATGCGATATTAGGTAAACCAAGCGGGTTGCCTTCTCCAAAAACATCCCAGAATTTTAAACCATGATAACCTTCGGAAGGCTCTGTAAACTGAGTGAATTTTCCATTGCCCCAGTTATAATTACCACCATCAACAATAACGCCGCCAATACTGGTACCATGGCCGCCGATCCATTTCGTTGCTGATTCTACAACGATATTAGCTCCATGTTCCAATGGCCTGAATAAATAACCACCGGCACCAAATGTATTATCAACGACCAATGGCAGGTCATATTCTTTTGCCAATGCAGCAAATTTTTCAAAATCAGGAATATTGAGGCGTGGATTGCCGATTGTTTCTAAATAAATCGCTTTTGTGTTCTTATCGATCAGCGGAACAAAGCTTTCCGCATCATCACCTTTAGCAAACCGGGCTTCAATCCCCAGGCGTTTAAATGCTACTTTGAATTGATTGTAAGTGCCCCCATATAAGTAAGGAGTGCTTATAAAATTATCTCCACTTTGCAGAATATTGTTTAATGCAAGAAATTGAGCAGCTTGTCCTGAAGAGGTTGCCAATGCTGCAACGCCACCTTCCAATGCTGCAATGCGTTGTTCAAATACATCCGTTGTGGGATTCATGATACGGGTATAGATGTTTCCAAATTCCCGTAATCCAAAAAGATTGGCTGCATGATCTGTACTATTAAAACCATACGATGTGGTTTGATAAATAGGTACAGCCCTGGACTTGGTAGTAGGATCGATCTGCTGACCTGCATGGAGCTGGAGGGTTTCGAAGTGAAGTTTGTTGCTCATGATTAAAGTTTTAAGTTTTTTTAGATTAGAAAGTGCAAAAATGTTCGTTTTAAACGAGGACGACAATGACCTAAATCAGGTAGAGGTTAATAACCGGCTTGCGACATGCAGCAAATACAACAATCCGCGATACGGAAGTAAACAGCGATATGTTGTTGGTGATGCATTTGGTTTAGTTACTCTACGAATTTAGTAGGGTAATTCTGATCAAACAAATTTTCTACCCTCCGGACATTTAATTTACTGTTAATGCTTTTTGTGAACGGGTGTTTGTTTTAATAGTTAAAAATGCTTGATTCAGGTCTTTGATCAAATCGTCTGCTTCTTCTAATCCTACCGATAAGCGGATAAGGCTATCGGCTACACCAGAGTTTCTTCTTTTTTCTTCAGGAATGGATTTATGGGTCATCAGGGCAGGTTGGCAAAGCAGGCTTTTTACCCCGCCAAGGCTTTCCGCCAGTTTAAAATATTTTGTGGCTGTTACAAAAGCAGTACCGCCTTCTATGGTATCCTTTTTAAGAGTGAAGGAAACAACACCACCAAATCCTTTTGCCTGTTTTGCAGCAATAGAATGGTTAGGATGTGATTTTAACCCGGGATAATATACTTTATCAACATCCGGATGAGTTGCTAAAAATTCTGCAACAATTTGTGCATTGATGCTATGTTGT